>NZWM01000025.1 GCA_002698365.1 Flavobacteriales bacterium
AAAATGATCAACATAATATATATTACCAATCCGAAATGCACTGTTGTCTAATAAGTTAATTCCCTGACGAAGCGATTTGTTTTTTAAATTAGGAAGAGGTATGTAATGAACGGTAACAGGGTTGATTGTAAGATATATTTTTCGTTCAGGCTTGACCTCTGAACCAGCTTTCGGTGAATGAGATAATATAGAACCTCGCTCATAATTTGGATTATATGCTGCAGAGTCTATAATCACAAAGTTTAAATTATATTTTTCTAATGTATCCTCAACTGAAGGAAGACTCAAGCCAACTAAAGATGGCACATTAATGATATGATGATGCAGCGTATATCTTTTTAAACTGAAATCTACTATTTTAAAAACTAAAAAAAAGAAGATCAATAATCCTAAAAATAAAGAAACGAGAAATTTATAATTTAATTTCATCATAATTAAATTTCATACAAAGGTATTTATTCTCTTTTAAGAATATACTAAAAATTTAAAAAACAAATTCTATATTTAAATTAGTTATTATGACATTAAAGAATGGAGAATATTGCAATACTTACTGGTGGCACTTCAAAAGAAAAGGAAATTTCTTTAAAAAGTGCTGAAACAATTTATCAAAATATTGACAAAAAAAAATATAATGCATACAAAGTAGTATGCATAAAAAACACCTTGTTTAAAGTGATTATCAATAAAAAACAAATAAATATAAATAACACGGACTTCTCATTTAAACTAAATGACTTAAAAATAAATATAGACAAAGTATTTATGATGATTCACGGATCACCTGGTGAAAACGGCGAACTATGTGCTTATTTTGAAAATAAAAATATTCCATATACTTCTTGCAATGAACAAGTGTCAAAACTAACATTTAATAAATTCAAATGTAACCAGTATTTAGATTCAATCGGATATAAAGTGCCAAAATCAAGTTTTTACAAAACAACTTACACAACCACATACCCCTGTATAGTAAAACCAAGCTGTAGTGGGTCAAGTTTTGGCGTTAGCAAAGTATATAATCAAAAAGAAATGCAACATGCTATTGATAATGCTAAAATACATGACAACGAAGTAATTATAGAAGAATTTATTGATGGTAGAGAATTAACTTGTGGAGTTTTTAAAATCAACAAAAATATCCAAGCTCTACCTATTACTGAGATAATTTCAGAAAATGACATTTTTGATTATGATGCAAAATATAATGGAAAAGCAATTGAAGAGACACCCGCTAATATAAATAAAGAAATTCAAGAAAAAATCCAGAAAATATCAAAAAAAGTATACAGAGACTTAAAGTTATCTGGAATAGTACGAATTGACTTTATATTAAAAAATAAAACACCATACATTATTGAAATTAATACTGTGCCTGGATTTTCAGAAGAAAGTATTATACCAAAGATGTTAAAATGTGCTCACATCAACATAAGTGAATTTATTACCCAACAACTTGACTACTGCAACAACAAGTTCTAGTGCAGATTATTTAAATAAGTAACCAATTTACCTACTGCTACACCACGGTGACTAATTTTATTTTTCTCATCTAAAGTCATTTGACTAAATGTTTGACAATATCCATTTGGAAGAAATATGGGGTCATAACCAAAACCACCCTGCCCCATGGTTTTAGTGGTAATTACACCTTCGACAACACCTTCAAAAAAAACCTCTGAAATACTTGTCTTCAAACAAATTACAGTTCTAAATCTAGCCCTTCTATCTTGTACTTGATTTAAATTCAATAACAATTTTTTAATATTCTGCTCTGCATTTGATGGTTCTCCTGCATAACGTGCTGAAAAAACTCCAGGCTTACCATTTAAAGCATGAACTTCTAAGCCTGTATCATCTGATATTGAAGGAGTATTATATTTTTCATATATAGTTTTTGCTTTAATTAAAGCATTGTCTTTTAACGTCAATCCCGATTCAATAATTTCATCAACATGACCGACATCAACTAAACTAAGTAGTGTTATATTACTTAATCTTGATGCTATTTCAATGTATTTATTTTGATTAGAAGAGGCAAGAATATATTTACTCATGATGATATGGGTGATTATTGAAAATAGTAAAACTCCGATATGTTTGTTCTACAAGTATTAATCTTGCAAATAAATGAGGCAAAGTCATCTTAGATAATGCTATTAAATAATCTGATGAATTCCGAATTTTATTTGGGATACCATATGCATCTCCTACAACAAACAAAATCGAAGAATATCGATTTATTTTATCTTCAAGAAATTGAGTGTATTCGAAAGTATTTAAACTTTTGCCTTTTTCATCTAAAATAATTAAACAAGTATTCGGTTTAATAGCTGATAATATTTTTTGTTCTATTTTACTATGATTTTTATCCTGGAGGTATAAATGATCGGACTTAACATACACATTCAACCGTTTTAAATAATTGATAATCATATTATCAATTGGTTCAGACATTTTTTTACCTAGAAAGATAAATTTTAGTTTCATAAACTATATAAATAAATTTAATTAATTTGTAATCAGATAAATATAAACATTAGATGGAAAAAACAATAAATGATTTTATAAAAAAAGCTCTCGCTGAAGATATTGGAAGTGGAGATATAACCTCATTAGCATGTGTCACAAAAAATAGTCAAGGTACAGTCCAATTAATATCCAAAGAAGATTGTCAAATTGCTGGAATTGAAATGGCAAGAAAAATATATGCATTTTATGACAAAACACTTAAAGTTCAATCATTTTATAAAGATGGAGATAGTGTAAAAAAAAACAAGTGTGTTTTCATATTATCCGGGAATCAGCAATCTATCTTAGCAACTGAAAGACTCGTTTTAAATTGTATGCAGAGAATGAGCGGAATTGCAACCAAAACACATAATTTTTTAATCAGACTAAAGGGTTTGAATACCAAAATATTAGATACACGAAAAACATGTCCAACCATTCGGTTTTTAGATAAAGAATCTGTTAGGTTAGGTGGTGGTGAAAATCATAGAAATGGATTATATGATTGCATAATGATCAAAGATAATCACGTTGATTTTTCAGGAGGAATACAAAATGCAATCAAGAATTGCAGAGAATACTTAAAAAAAGAAAACAAAAAAATCAACATTATTATTGAGGTTCGAAATATACAAGAATTAAATGAAGTGCTTAACTATGGTCAAATAGATAGGATATTATTAGATAATTTTTCCATTCAAGACACGCAACAAGCTGTTACCATTGTTAACAATCAATATCCATTAGAATCATCGGGAAACATAGATATAAATAATATACGAGATTATGCTATGTGTGGAGTAAACTACATCTCAATTGGGGCCTTAACACACTCTGTGAAAAATATTGATTTAAGTATGATTTGTATATAATACAATAGATAATAAAAGCATATTGATAATTTATTATCTTAGTGAAAAAATTAACAAAACATGAAGAAGTCAATACTATTAGCCATTTTTTTAATTGCCAGTTCCTCTTTTACACAAAATAATATTGATGTAGATACTGTGAATGTCAATGAAAAAATAATTTTAGAAGAAATTAACCCCTATAATCCTCTATCAAAACCAAATACATATACAAATCCAGACAACCCTAACTATTGGAAAAATAAAATGCCTTATCCAGGATATTGGCAACAAGATGTTCACTACATAATTGATGCAGAAATAGTTGACACACTGAATATGATTAAGGCGACGCAACAATTAATTTACACTAACAACTCTCCTGATGATCTTAAACATGTATTTTTCCACCTATACGCAAATGCCTTTGAACCTGATTCTTATTTAGATAAATTTAGAAAAGGTAACAAGATGCTTACCAAGTACAGAAAAGATGAAATAAAGAAAAAAAATCTTGAAATTTTAAGTATCAAATCTAATGAAAAGGATTTAGAAGTAGAAATTGACAATACAATCATGAAGGTTTATTTAGAAAAACCCCTGAAAAGTGGAGAAACAATAAAATTTGATATTAATTTTGAATCACACTTTGGAGGGAATGAAGGAGAGGGTAATGTACGAAGACGCATGAAAACCTATCAAGATTTTGGCAACAAACACTATAATGGAGTACATTGGTACCCCAGAATATCTGTATATGACAGTAAATTTGGATGGACCACCGACCAACATTTAGGTAAAGAATTTTACGGGAATTTTGGCTGTTTTGATGTTGAATTAACATTTCCGGAAAATTATATTGTAGAGGCTACCGGATACATGACAAATCGAGATCAAGTTTTACCTAAAGAATTAATGAAAAAACTTGATATCAAAAACTTTGCTAACAAAGTATATAACACTCCCCCATCGACGATTATAAGATATAATCCGAAGAAAAAGAAGACATGGAAATTCCATGCAGAAAATGTACATGATTTTGCATTTACTGCAGATCCAAGTTATCGAATTGGGGTAGCAGAGTGGAATGGCATCAAAGCATATTCCTTAGCACAAGAACAACATGCAGCTAAATGGCAAAATGCGGCAGATTACGCAGCAGAAATCATTAAAGTGTTTTCAGAGGATTTTGGCATGTACACATACCATAAAATCATAGTAGCAGATGCAAGATCCGGTATGGAGTACCCCATGATTACTCTAGACAAAGGAAGAGACCCTGGATATAGAGGATTATTGATTCATGAAATTGCTCATATGTGGTTCTTTGGACAAATTGGAAATAATGAGACTTATAGAGCCGCATTAGATGAAGGGTTTACTCAATTTTTAAGTGCTTGGGGCGGAAACGTAATTGAAGGAGAGTACATGCAAAGAGATTCTTCATATGTAACTGATAGTATATTAGATAACAAAAACACATCTCTATTAAGCAGAATTGCATGGTTAAAAAGAAATCAAACTTTTTTAAATAAATACTATGACCAACATCGCAATCAATTAAATGAACTTGATGATAATGCATTCTACCGTTATATTATGGATGCCAGTGAAAATAAAACACCAAAATTAAATACACATTCTCATGATTTTGGAGGTTCGCTAGCTCATAGAGGATCATACACCCATGTTTACGGTAAAACTGCAACTATGTTATACAACTTACAATACGTGTTAGGTGATGAGTTATTTCTAGAAGCTATGCAGAATTATTTTGACACGTGGAAAATGGCACACCCTTACCTAAATGATTTCAGAAATTCTATTATACAATTTACAGGAGTTGATTTAAATTGGTTTTTTGATCAATGGTTAGAAACCAATAAAGACTTAGATTATGCAGTATGTAAAGTAGAAAAATTAGATAATGATACAGTAGAAATCACTATTTCAAGAAAAGGAGAAATGGAAATGCCAATTGACTTAACAATTGACTCTAAATTTGGTATGAGATATGAATATCACATACCTAACAATTGGTTTACAAAAGAAACATCCGCAACAGTATTGCCAAAGTGGATTGGATATGGCAACTTAAATAAAAACTACACATTTAAAACCCACATACCATCTGGAGTCAAGAATGTGATGATTGACAGGAGTGGTCGCTTAGCAGATTCATATATGATTAATAATAATTTAAAAGGAAATATTGATTTTTCTTTGGATTATGGTGTTTACAAATGGGCTAATTTGAGAAAATACGAATTAAAGGCAAGACCTGATATGTGGTACAACGGTTTTGATGGATTTAAAATAGGAACAAACATAAATGGACACTATTTAAAGAAACATCATGTCTTTAACGGTAATCTCTGGCTAAACACAGGTGTTTTACGGGGAGAGGAACTCAAAGGAAATAATGATAATGATAAAATATCATATAGATTAAAATACTCTACATCTCTTTATAAATATGTTAAAAATAGTCGTGCAAGACTAGCATTAACTAAATTAGATGGATTGAATCATTTTTCAATTGGATATAATCTGAAAGATAGAACTGGAATGAACATGATGGACATCTCATTAAATGGCTTTGAAAGAAAAGAAGCATCAGATTTAAATTATTTATTATATGACCATTTATGGATACCTGAAAAGAAAAACACGAATATTTTAATGACTCTATCACATGGTTACAGATACCTTCAAAATAATAAGTTGAGTGGGAAAGGAACTATTAACCTATCATTAAAATCATCTTCTATTATGAGTGATTATGATTTTGCACAATTAACATTATCAGCAGTTAATAAAAGTGTATTAGGAGATTGGAAAATTAATACGCGCTTCTTTGTACAAAGAGGTTTCGGTAGTAATTTCCCTCTTGAAAGCATGTTATATGCAGCGGGAGCGAATCCGGAAGAATTAATGAACAATAAATACACTCGATCCGTTGGATTTGTACCAAATAGCTGGACAAATTATGGAAATAGCTCTGGTACTTTTCATTACGGTGGAGGCTTGAATTTACGTGGATACACAGGCTCTTACATGACGGAGGAAGGTGATATCAACACATATAAGGGGACATCCGGAATTGCATTCAACACTGAAATTGATTATACGGAGATGATTCCTTATATGGAATATTTTGGGATTAATTCATATCTGTTTATGGATATGGGGGTCATTAATGAAAATGAACCACAAGAAAGTCTAGTATTTAGTAGTTTTCGCATGGATATGGGATTGGGGTTCACATGGGAACTATCACAGTTATGGGATCATGTTATAGATTCAGAACCATTGGTGTTAAGAGTTGACTTTCCACTATTCTTAAATAAACCTGCTTCCGAAGAAGGCTATATGAAATTACGATGTCTAGTAGGTCTTAATAGAGCTTTTTAACATGTTACTGAGATTATTATTATTATTTCCAATCGTTTTATTATCGCAGGATAAAGAATCAATTTGTGGCATTTGGCTAGAAGAAGAAAAACAGTCTCATATAGAAATTTACAAAACGGATTCAGGTGATTATGAAGGTAAAATTATTTGGTTAGCAGAACCATTAGATGAAAATGGAAACACTAAACTAGACAAAGAAAATCCTGATAAAAACTTAAGAAACCAAACCATAAAGGGACTGGTGGTTATTAATGATCTCAAATTCATAGAAAATAATAAATGGAGTGATGGAACTATTTATGATGCACGAAGTGGAAAAACCTATAGTTTAAATGCTCATTTAAAGGATCCAAACACACTGTTTATGAGGGGTTATATTGGATTTAGTTTAATTGGAAGAACTACCACATGGACCAGGCTGCCAGAAAAAAAATAATTAGAAACACAATCATTTTATTAAGCCCATTCTTAGTAATGATTCTAATAAATGAATTTTACAGAATTAAATACAAAGAAAAACCAACTGAAAAACATCATAAAGTAATAATTATTGGCACAAAAAAAGAAATTAATAGATGTTCATGGTATTGTCATGATACAGATATTGATGATGGATGCAAATCAAAACATAACCCAATAATAAAAAACAAATCAATTGACAAAGTATACAGAAAAATACTTGAAGGATTACGTAAAGGAAATTATGTGGTGATGAATATTATTTTTCTAGTTATTTTATGGCCACTCTTAATGTATATTTTTTTACTAAAATGTATCAATATTCAACAGAAAATCAACTCCATGAAAAAAAAGAATTAATGAAGGAAATAATACAGTTCATTTATAATTATTGCACTGATTTCACAATCAATTTAGCAAACTTGTTAAATATTACATATTATGATGTGAACGCTTTGATATTTTGTATAATATGGCCCTCATTCACAATTAGCCTAATTTTTATATACTTAATGAAAAAACGACAATTAAAAAAACTCATAAAAGATTAGTTGAACTTTTGAAAGATTTTTTGATATCTATATTTTCTTATAAATCTGCCTAAATCTTTATTTACAATTCTTTCATACCTAGTCAAAAAAGCAAACAAATAACCTAACAACATAGATAGTCCTAATAATAAATAAGGATATTTAAAGATTTTTTTAATAGTATTGCCAACTACTAACAAAATATCCATCCTTATAGAATATAACATTTTTCCATTTCGAAAGGCAGCTTTCACAAAGCCATATTCTTGATGTGTTGATCTCTGATGAAGAACTTCTAAATCTTCCAAAACGGAAACTTCCCAGCCTTTAAATCGAGCATGATGTTCATCAACAGTATCCCATCCCATTTTTTTCACTAATCCTCCTATCTCTTGAAAACACTCTTGCCGATATGCCTTTAAAGCACCACGGATGTGATCTAAATTGGTTTCTGCCTCCAACACATGCTGTCCATTAGATTCAATTACACAGACTCCACCAACCATACCTATTTTTGTATTTTTCTGAAATGCATTAATAATTGATTCTATATAATTTGGCGGCAAAACCAAATCTGCATCTAATTTAAAAATCACATCATATTCATCATTATTGACTTGGTCAAAACCAAAATAGAATGTGTCCATTACACTTTTTCCAGGGGACCTAGTTCCTATTTTTTCTTTTCTTAAATATTTAATCCAAGAGTATTTAATTGTAGACTGTTTGATTACATTACTCGTATTATCTATTGAGCCATCATCTACAATTAACCAACAAGAAGGCAAAACAGATTGATTTATCATAGAATCAATCAAATCTGAAAGATGTTTCTCTTCATTACAAGCTGGGGTAATTATTAGTGTTTTCAATTTTTAATATGATTTTTTAAAACTATAAATGAAATCATCCCTAACACTGCATACATACAAGCGCCAAACAAAGCATAATACAACAGTACATTTTCAACTGAATATCCTGCTATAAACCAAAATAATAAGATAAGTGAAATGATATATATAATCTGCCAAATTAATAAGAAATGATTTTGCAATGTATAGGAAATAGTAGGTGAAACAACATTAAAAATAAAGCGACTAAATAATAATGGACAAATCAATTGTATATATTTTCCAGTATCAGCCCATTCTGGACCTAATAAAAAAATGAAAAAACTATCTGGAACAATATAAAATGGTGCTGTGAGAAACAAACTAGCAAATGTGATTAAAAAAAGTGACTTTTTAAAAATACTTAACTTGTCTTTGGCAGTTGTCAATCGTTTATAAAAAACTGTTTTAAAAGAATTTGATAGAATCCCCAATGGTTTGCCTATTATTTTATCTGCTAAATCAAAAATACCAACAGTCATCATGCCAAAAAACGCAGTAAATACACCTAATATATATTTTTGAGATAAAAAATTCAACACAGAATGAGGTGCTTCAAAAATTATAAATTTTCTATATTCTTTTAATAAAGAAAAACAGTGACTAGAAATAGTATCATATGGCACTTTTTGTATTGTTTTAATTAGATTGTTAAATAATAAAATACATGCTAAACATCGCCCTATAACCTGACCTATAATCAAAGCAACTGGCTTAATTGGTGTAAAGTAAAACCCAATTGCTACTGGCGTGCTAAAAGTAGAATGTAAAATATGTGAATAAGACATTCTTTGATATAGTTCCAATCTATTATTCCAGCTATATAAAATATTATAAACGCCAAGCATCACAATACCTACTGGAATTAAATATAAAACCCATTCAAAACCCGAAAACACATCAAAATTTAAATCTAACAAGTCACATACGAATAAAGATAAAAGACTTAAAAGAGAAAAAAATACTAATGAGACTAAAGACATAAAACATAACAACGCCGCATCAGTATCTTTTTTAGGTAAAACAACCGCCATTTCTAGTCTCAATGTCATAGGAATAGCTAACAATTGAATAATAGCCATAAAAACAGCAAAAACACCAAAATCTGTTGGTGTAAAAAAACGAGTTAATATAGGCAGCAATAAAAATGGAATTAATTGAGCTAAACCTACACCACTCGTCAGCACAAAAAGATTCTTGAAATAATTTGAGCTCACTACTTCATGATATGTCTTTTTAAAAAAATGTATCATAAAGTGTTTATTAAATTAATGAAATTCACTGCCTGGTTTTCTCTAGAAAAATCAGAAATATCATCATTAAACTGATGAGTGTGAGTACGCATATTATAAATTTCTAAAACACTATCATATAATAACTTTTCATTATCAAAATCAACAAACCAAGCATATGATATTTTTGAAATTATTTTTTCTAAATCACTGTCTTTTTTCCCTATTGCCAATATGGGTTTTCGGGCACCAATATACTCAAATAATTTTGCGGGAATACGACCTAAGACTGCTTTTGTATCAGCCTGAGTTAATAATAACAAATCACATTCCATCATGTTTTTTATTGTCTTATCATGATTTAAATAGGGATAATGATGGAGCTTAGAATGAAGTTCTAATGATTTCATCTGTTTAAAAAAATTTTTGTGTACTTCTCCGGCAAATAATAATTTTAAATTATCGTCAAAATCGGATACGTTTCTTGATATTTTTTGAAGAGTTTTCCAAAAAAAAGCATGATCTCGCAATTCATTATATAATCCAAAATGACCAATTTTAAATTCAAATAATTTATTTTTTGAAATAGTGTAATTATAATCATCAGAATCATATCCATTTGGCAAAATAAATGTTTTTTTAGCTCCTATTTTTTTAAAACCATCTGCCCATGAGTTACTAACTGTCAAAATCAAATCAGCATTACCAACCACTTCTTTTTCCTTTTTTTCATGTTGTATTCTCTTATTGGATAATAATGGTAGCTTATCAAAATACTCAATGTTAGTCCACGGATCTCTAAAATCAGCAATCCATTTTATTTTATGTGTTTTTTTTAAAGCAAGACCAATCATATGCATACTATGTGGCGGACCTGTAGATAAAACAATGTCTATAGGGTTTTTTTCTAAATAACGATTTAAAAAACGTACAGATGGCTTTATCCATGTACTTCTAGAGTCAGGAATAAAAAAATTAGCTCGCAACCATATTAAAATCTGACCAAAAAAACTGGATTTTTTTTCAACTAAAATGTCTGAAGAAGGACGTTTTCGAGTAAAAAAATGAAGTATCTTTTGTGGTTCAAAAATTTTTCTTTTTATAACTTCTAACCCGTATGGAATATAATTGATTAAACTTTCATCCAATAAGGGAGACACTCCACCATCTGGAGTATATATAATAGGTCGACAATTATGTTTTACTAAGTATTTTGTAAGCTTTAGCCATCGCTGAACTCCCACCCCAGCTTTTGGAGGCCAATAATAAGTGATAATTAATATTTTTTTCATTTTTTAGAAACAAACACCCCTACAAATGTCATCAAACCTACTATAACTAGCAAGAAAGATGCAAAAAAAGCAATTTTAGCAGATACGAAAAATGATTTAGGTTTAAATTCAAACACTATCTCGTGATTACCTTCAGGGACTACTAATCCCCGTAAAATATAGTTAACTGAAAAATGCTTCACCTTCTCTCCGTCTATATAAGCTTCCCAACCTTTAGGATAAAAAATTTCTGAAAATACAGCAAAAGCTCTACTAGTTGCACTACTATTATAAACTAATTTGTTGGGTGCATATGAATTCAAATTAATACTACCTGTAGAGGACAAAGAAGAAGTATTAATATCGGACTCATGTTTCCTGTTAATTGCAACCGTATTATCTGGATTAATGAAATTTAATGATTCTATTTCTTCATTTGCAGAATTAACCCAATGAATAGAATCAACAAACCACACATTTCCTAATGCAGAAGTATTTTCTTGTACAATAGGATTGCCTTGTCCATCTGAAAAGATAATATATTTAGCATTAAGCATATTAATAACATCAAAATTCCCCTTGCTAATGTGTTGATTTATAACATCCTGGTATTTACCTAATTTAGCACCATGGTATCCTCCGATAGAATGATGAAAATATGAAGTTCTAGCACCAGCATCAATTCGTTCATTCAAATTATAAACTCTATATACACTAGTGTCTTTTTTAATAGTATTATCATAAAACTGAGGTTTAAAAGGTTGATCAACTTTCGTTGTATCCACAAAGTCATCGGCATTCAAATAACGTTTATTAACAAACCACATATCAGCTATAATAATAAAACCCAAAACATAGATAAAGCCTCTTTTACCCTCCAAATTATTATGTGTCATATAAAAAAGCAATAGCGAAACAACAGAAATAAAAAAAAGAGATCTGTAAATATCCATTTTAAATAAATGCTGTCTATCTTCTATTAATGCATTCAAAAACCATGAAGGATATTGTGAATCCCCCATTCCCTTAAAGTCAAATAATAAATTTCCGAATACTAAAAAGAAAATAGATATAGATAGTAAAATTCCTGATGCAAATAATACAGCTCTTTTCTTCAACACTTTATCCTCATTGGAATTAATAAAATAATGCAAGCCTAATATCCCTAAAGTTGGAACAGCAAATTCTGCTATAACTAAAATCATAGATACTGTTCTAAATTTATTATATAATGGGAAATAATCTAATAGAAAATTTGTAACAAGGGGGAAGTATTTACCCCAAGCAAGAATAAAAGAAAATAAAACCAATGATACAAAGACCCACTTAATCCGCTTTCTAACTATAAACAATGAAATAAAAAAAAGTAACCAAATCACTGCTCCCATGTAAACGGGTCCTGATGTAAAACTTTGAGGACCAAAGTAAGTTGGAGCTGATTGAATAAATTGACGACTATTTTTTGCACTCACACCATTACTCCTTAAAGCCTGATATAAATTTGAATCTTCTGATAATTGAGCGTGTGAAGAACCTCCTACAAAATTTGGAAACAATAGATTAAAAGTCTCTATTTTTCCATAACTCCAAGCAGTTGCATACTCTTTATCAAGGCCAGATTTCATATTACCTGAATCTTGTATTAATTCCGAATCTCCCCTTATAGTATATTTACTATACTCATAGGTAGACCAGATGTTACCTAGATTAATCGAAATTGCCATTAATCCTGCAACAAAAAAAATTAAAGTGGATTTGATAAATCGATTGATTCTAGATTTAGAAAAAGCCGAAAATAAATAATATATCCAGAGTGCAAAAAGAATAAAAAGCAAATAATATGTAATTTGAAGATGATTTGCTCGTAAATGTAAACCTAAAGCTAAAAACGCAAAAAAGAAACCACCCAACGTATACCATCTATCTGTTTTTTGTTGATTAAAACAATATACCATACTTGCCACACAAGGTGCCACATATGCTATAGCGTGTGCCTTAGTATTATGGCCTGCCTCTAAAATAATAAATAAATATGAAGATAAACCAAATGCCAATGCACCCAGAAGAGAAATATCTGGCTTAATTTTAAGAGATAACATGAATATATAAAAACCTAAAAAATATAAAAACATAATACCTACGGGTCTAGGTAAATAAAGCTGAAGAAACTTATCAATATGAATTAATATATTATTTGGGTAATGAACTGATATTTGATAAGCAGGCATACCACCAAACATAGAGTTTGTCCATAGTGCCTCATTACCTGTTTTTTCACGATAATCAATAATTTCCTGAGACATTCCCAAAAACTGCTTATAATCACTTTGATTAATTTTTTCACCATTTAATATTGGGAAACAATAAAAAACAGTAATAAACGCAAATAAAATTACTGCAAATACATGAGTGATATCAAATTTTATGTTGTTAAGCAATTTGTTCATTAGTCATTATTAAATTCTTCAAAATCTACATATTCACCACCTGGATCAATATTTTTGTCTTTTTTATATGAGACTTCTGTTTCACCATCATGATATTTTTTGCGGTCATCTTTATTTTTAGATTTTTTATGTAAATCTTTTTGGACCTTATAAATCCAACGCTTTAAAAAAAAACGAGCTAAAATTGGAATGAAAGTAACAAACAAAAAGTATAACAATATAGCATATAAGACAACCTGAAATAAGGTGAACATAATAATTATTTACTTAAATATAAATTGCGTTCTGAATAGACTTTCACAAAAAATGGATCTTCTAAATTTGAAATAAAATAAATTATTTCACCGGTAGATTTCATTTCAGGCCCTAATTCTTTATTTACATTTGGAAATTTATCAAATGAAAAAATTGGAACCTTAATAGCATAACCTTTTTTGACTGGTTTAAATTCAAAATCATCTAAAGTATTATGTCCTAGCATTACTTTAGTTGCATAATTAATATATGGCTCCTGAAATGCTTTAGCTATAAAAGGAACTGTTCTAGATGCTCTTGGATTTGCTTCAATAACATAAGCTTCATTATCTTTAATTGCAAATTGTACATTGATTAATCCTACAGTATTCAAGGCTAATGCTATTTTTTTAGTGTAGCTAGCAATTTTCTCTAAAACATCATCAGCTAAATTAAATGGTGGCAATACAGCGTTTGAATCGCCAGAATGTATACCACAAGGTTCAATATGTTCCATAATACCTATGATATATACATTTTCACCGTCACAAATTGCATCAGCTTCTACTTCGATTGCTTTTTCTAAATAATGATCTAATAAAATGTGATTTCCAGGAATACTCTTTAAAAGATTTACCACATGATGCTCAAGTTCAGTATCATTAATTACTATTTTCATACCTTGTCCACCTAAAACATAAGAAGGTCTCACCAAAATAGGAAAAGAAAGAGTGTTTGCTAATTCTGACGCTTCATCAGCAGTAGTAGCAACACCAAACTCAGGATATGGTACACCAATTTTTTTAAGAGTTTCCGAAAAACGACCTCTATCTTCTGCAAGATCTAAAGAATTAAAACTAGATCCCATAATTTTAATATTATACTTGTCTAGTTTTTCTGCTAATTTCAATGCAGTTTGACCACCTAATTGAACAATTACACCCTCCGGCTTTTCATAATTAATAATATCATAAATATGCTCCCAAAAAACAGGCTCAAAATATAATTTATTGGCAGTATCAAAATCAGTAGAGACAGTTTCTGGATTACAATTAATCATAATAGTTTCATAACCTAATTCTTTTGCTGCTAAAACACCATGTACACAACAATAATCAAATTCAATTCCTTGCCCAATTCTATTAGGACCTGAACCTAACACTATAACCTTTTTATTAGTGGTCATACTACTTTCATTTTCGGCATAAGTTTCTCCATTTGGATATGTGATTTTCCTTTCAAAAGTCGAATAATAATATGGAGTTTGTGCCTGAAATTCTGCAGCACAAGTATCAACCAACTTATAAACACGTTGTATATCATACTTTTGTCTTAAAGAAAAAACTTTACTTTCTAAAGTTCCTAACAAATGTGCTATTTGTCGATCAGCAAAACCTTTCATTTTAGCTTCCAACAACAATTCAGATGAAATAGATTCAACATCGAATGTTGAGATTTTATTTTCTATTAAAATAAGCTCCTCAATTTCTCGTAAAAACCAATCATCTATACCAGTAATTTGTTTAATTCTTTTAATAGGGATACCTATCTTTAAAGCATCATATATTCTAAATACTCTATCCCAAGATGGCTTTTGAAGAGATTGTAATATTGAATCTTGATTAGTCCACGTTTTTCCATCAGCACCAAGTCCATTTCTTTTAATTTCTAATGACTGACATGCTTTTTGCAAGGCTTCTTGAAAAGATCTACCTATAGCCATAACTTCACCGACTGATTTCATTTGAAGCCCTAACAAACTATCACATCCTGGGAATTTATCAAAATTCCAACGTGGTATCTTAACTATCACATAATCTAATGTAGGCTCAAAATAAGCAGAAGTTGTTTTGGTAATTTGATTTTTCAACTCATTTAGTTGATAACCAATGGATAATTTAGCGGCAATTTTCGCAATCGGATAACCTGTTGCTTTAGATGCCAATGCTGACGATCTAGATACCCTAGGATTAATTTCTATTGCAACTATATCTTCTTTCTCATCTGGACTTACTGCAAATTGAACATTACATCCACCAGCAAAATCACCTATTGAACGCATCATTTTTATTGCCAAATCACGCATCTTTTGATAACAAGTATCCGATAGAGTCATTGCAGGTGCAACAGTAATAGAATCCCCAGTATGTATGCCCATAGGATCCATATTTTCTATAGAACAAATTATAATGACATTATCATTATTATCTCTTAATAACTCCAACTCGTATTCTTTCCACCCCAACAAAGCTTTGTCAATCAAAACTTCGTGTATAGGAGATGCATGTAACCCTTTGTTTAAAGCTGCCTCAAACTCCTCTTTTTCAAATACAAAAGTAGCTCCAGTGCCGCCAAGAGTAAAAGATGGTCTAATAACTAAGGGAAATCCAAACTCTTGTGCTATGGATTTACCTTCTAAAAATGAAGTAGCTATTTTAGCAGGGGCAACAGGAACATTAATATCATTCATCAACTGTTTAAATTGCTCTCTATTTTCAGTGATATTGATTGCACTAATATCAACACCTATAATGTCAACATTATATTTTTTCCAAATTCCTTTTTCATCAGCTTCAATACATAAATTAAGTGCAGTTTGTCCCCCCATAGTAGGTAATACGGCATCAATATGTCGTTCTTGTAAGATCTTTTCTATTGATTCACATTCTAAAGGAAGCAAGTAAATATTATCTGCAACAACAGGATCAGTCATAATAGTAGCAGGATTAGAATTAATTAAAGTAACTTCAATTCCTTCCTCCCTTAATGATCTAGCAGCTTGTGATCCAGAATAATCAAATTCGCAAGCTTGCCCAATTACAATTGGTCCACTTCCAATAATTAAAACTGATTTTATAGATTGATCCTTTGGCATTAAATCAAGTTTGAGCAACAACAATTTACAAAAAAAGGTGTCAATTAGAACACCTCTTTAATAAATAAATTGAAATTTATATCATATTTTATTTTTTAAACATTTGATCTGAAACAGATAAAGATTTTCTTCCTTTTGCTCTTCTTCTAGAAATAACTTTTCTTCCATCAGGGGTAGACATGCGCTCTCTGAATCCATGTTTATTTCTTCTTTTTCTATTTGAAGGTTGATACGTTCTTTTCATCGTTATAATCAATGTTTCGGGGACCAAATATAATATTATTTTTTAATTTAACAGTCAAAATAAAAACTGTAATTAAATAAAATTTGATATTTTGAAATCTCCGCAAGCTATTTATAAATTATTTGGGTACATAAAACCACATAAATTCACATTCCTAACAGGTTTGTTTTTTCTACTTTTATCTAGTATTGCATCCTTATTGTTCCCTTGGCTTGTTGGGGAATTAGTAGACCAAGCTAATCAAGATATTTCAAGTATTAATAAAATTGCAACACTACTTTTAATTCTATTTGGTGCACAAGCTATTTTCTCTTATTTCAGAATTGTACTTTTTGTTAATGTGACTGCTAAAGCAATGGCAAAATTAAGATCTGACTCATTTAGTAATTTAATTAAATTACCAGTAGAGTTTTTTTCTAATAGAAGAATTGGAGAATTATGTAGTAGAATAGCATCTGATATTGAAATATTAAAAAACACCTTTACTACTGATTTTGCAGAATTTTTACGTCAAATTATCATGATTATCGGCGGTATCGCTCTTTTATCTATTACATCATTTAAATTAACATTATTTATGTTATGTACTCTTCCTGTTATCGTCATCATAGCGGTCATTTTTGGTAGAAAATTAAGAAAATATGCAAAAGATGTTCAGAATATTGTAGCTGAATCTAATACCATTGTGGAAGAAACACTACAAGCGATTTCAACTATTAAGTCTTTCACAAGTGAATTATCTGAAATTAAACGATATGGTAAAAAAGCTGAGGCAATAGCTGACATGTCTATTAAATTAGGCAAATTACGAGCAATATTTGCTTCATTTATTATTTTTGGGATTTTTGGATCTATTGTAGCTGTTATATGGTATGGAACCATATTAATACAACAAGATAACATGAGTATTGGTCAATTGTTTTCTTTTGTATTATACTCTGTTTTTATTGCTGCAAGTGTAGGAGGAATTGCAGAATTATATGCCTCAATACAAAAAGCAATTGGAGCTACAGATGAATTACTAAAATTACAAAATGAAAGTCCAGAAGAAATATCTGAAGAAAATACAGGAACATCTATTACTGGAAACATCTATTTTAATCAAGTTGATTTTTCATATCCCTCCAGAAAAAACACAAAAGTAATTAATAACTTATCATTTGAAATTAATGAAGGAGAACAAGTAGCAATTGTAGGTTTAAGTGGTTCAGGAAAAACAACAATAACTAAATTATTATTACGACTTTATGATATTGACAATGGATCAATCACTTTTGACAAACAAAAAATTGAAAATTTTTCACTGCATGAACTCAGAAAACAGATAGGAATAGTACCTCAAGACATTGTCTTGTTTGCTACAACTATAAAAGAAAATCTGTTATATGCAAATAAAACTGCCTCTGAACAAGATATAATAGAAGCTGCTAAAAAAGCAAATGCACATGATTTTATCATGCAATTTGATGATGGATATGAAACCGTTGTCGGAGAAAGAGGAGTGGAAATTTCTGGAGGACAACGACAAAGGATTGCTATTGCTCGAGCAATACTAAAAAACCCAAAAATTCTCATTTTTGATGAAGCAACTTCTTCTTTAGATTCAAAATCTGAACAATTAATTCAAGAATCTATCGATTTATTGTTAAAAAGCAGAACATCTATAATTATTTCACATAGATTATCCACTATTAAAAATGCTGACAAAATATTTGTTATTGAAGAGGGAAAGTTAATCCAAAGTGGAACTCATGAACAATTAATGCAAAAATCGGGAACATATCAAAAACTTGCCACTTTACAATTCAAAGAATAAATCGTACCTTTGATATATCATATTTAGCAATAATAAAGAACATTAATTAATATCAAAATTTTATTTTTAAGTTAAAACATTTCAATTATGAAAAAACTTTACACTCTTTTTTTCCTTTTTATATTCAGCTTTAGTTTTAGTCAAGTTGATTATGATACACAAATTCAACCTATTTTTGATGCAAATTGCACAAGCTGTCATATTGGTGCTGCTGCATATACAGGAGGATTAGACCTAACTAGTTATAACGAGTTAGTTGAAGGAGGGTATACAGCTGGAGGAATAATATCCACAGGATTACTTGCCAACTATATAAATACTGCCTATATGCCACCTAGTTGGAGTGGTAGCGGTCTAACTTCTGAGGAAATTGACTTAATCAATTTATGGATATCTGAAGGAGCAAATCCATCAAATGAAAACGATTTAAGTTGCACAATGTCAGACGGCTCTATAGTAGAAAATGGGTGGTCTGGACCCGGATTAGGAAATGATTGGTGTAATGATTGTTTTTGTGAAAATGGCATATTGTCCTGCACTGAGGTGTGGTGTGGATGTCAAATCGATCTTGATAATGACGGTGTTTGCGACGATGTTGATGAATGTATAGGAACTTGGGTGGAAGACATCATTACAGGATCTTGTCTAGACTTAAATGACCAATCTAGTTGTATTGCAGCAGGTTGTAGCTGGACAAATGAATACACGGGTGTATGGTTATGGGAAGATGTATGTGGATATCAGGGAAACAGTACATATGTAATTGCAGATAATAGTTATTGTGATGAACTTTCAGGTGGATGTATCTCTGATATAGATGCAGATGGAATTTGTGAAGATGATTGTGAAGAGATAGTGACTATAGTTGAAGATTGCGAGTGTTCATTTTTTGATCCCAACACATATACTGTCTCTTATACTATAGTTGATGAACAATCTTGCACGCTAATTGAAACTTGCTATTGTGAGTGTATAAATGATGTGAATAATAATGGAATTTGTGATGAAGATGAAGAAATGGCAGATTGCCCGTGTATCAATCCAGATTGGATTGACCCTTTTGCGATGTGCCCAATGATATATGACCCTGTCACAGGATGTGATGGTGTCATCTACTCTAACTCTTGTGTAGCTCAAGCATCAGGTGTCACAGCATGGATTAATGATGCAACTAATGAAATAACTATGTTAGAATGGGATTGTAACACAACAGAATGTGTAGCAGTATTAGACCCAGATTGTTCTTATATGGCGTTATGGGATCCGGTGTGTGGTTGTGATGGTGTAACATATAGCAATTCTGCAGAAGCAGCATGCAATAACATATTTGAATACACCAATGGAGAGTGTAATACAAGTGAAGAAGGCTGTTTTGAAGATGGAGAGTTTTATTGTATTGGATGTGAATTATTTTTAACTGATTGTCAATATATTGAGTGTGAAGGACCTAATAATTGGTCTGCAACAATTACTATCGATGACTGTGGAGGAGATATTGAAGGATGTACTGATATAGAAGCATGTAACTATATGCCTTCAGCTAACATAGATAATAATTCTTGTGTTTATGAGGGTGATCCGGAATGTGAAGACTGTGGAGTTGAATTAAATTTTATGAACTATGGAAATAATGAGTATTTTTCAGCAACATACTATGCGCCACCAGGGTTAATCATTGCAATTAATTTTAATGGAACTACAGAAACTAATTACGACCAAATTTTAGTGAATGGAGAACTTTATCAAGGAAATATTACCGGCATAGTAGTAGGAGACGAAATATTAGAAATACAGTGGTCATCTGATGGAAGTGTTGATTCAAACAGTGGATATGGATGGTCTGCAGAATTAATTTGTACTGAGCCTATAGCAGGTTGCACTGAACCATATGCTGAAAATTACAATCCAGACGCAAATACGGATGATGGATCTTGTGAATTAGACTGCACATACTTACTAACATATGATTCATATATTGATTTAAACTATGACAATTCAATATCAAATTATTACTGTAACTATTATGTTTCAAATGGAACCTACACCATTGAGCAAGCAGAAAGTTATGGATACAATTGTGACTGTGTAATTGTGGGTTGTACTGATGAAACAGCTACTAATTATGACCCAACAGCATTTGTTGATGATTGTTCTTGTATTTATGATAATGATTGTCCAGCGATATCATTTAGCACTACTGATTCAAGTTTAGGATGGCAAATTGAAAATAGTGATGGAGACATAGTTGTAGAATACAATAGTAGTGGACAAGAAATAGGCGGCTACTGTGCTAATTATTGTTTTGAAGATGGATGCTATACAATTACCATGACATCTATGTGGGGAGGAGGATGGTACGGAACAACTCTAAATATTGGAGAATATGAGTACACCTTCACAACAGGTAATTCAGCATTAGCAGCTTTTGGTTATAATAGTGAAAGTTGTGTTACAGAGGGATGCACAAATGAATTCGCTGACAATTACAATCCAGATGCTAATTATGACGATGATTCATGTGAATATGGATGTGAATATTTATTATCATATCAGTCATATGAAGATTTAGGATTTGACATTTCAATATCTAATTATTACTGTGCTTATTATTTAGAACTAGGATACTATACAATTGAAGAAATGGAAAACATGGGCTACAATTGTGACTGTGTAATAGTTGGATGTACAGATTCCGAAGCCACTAATTATGATGAAGAGGCATTTGTCGATGATTGTTCTTGTGTTTATGAAAATGATTGTCCAGCTATATCATTTAATACTACTGATTCTAGTTTAGGATGGCAGATTGCTAATATGGAAGGAGAAACAATTTTAGAATATAACACAAGTGGACAAGAAGTTGGTAGTTATTGTGGCAACTATTGTTTTGATGATGGATGTTATATCATTACTATGACATCTATGTGGGGTGGCGGATGGTACCAAACAACTCTAGATATTGGTGAAGAATCATTCGGTCTGCAAACAGGATACGATGGAATTGCTGCATATGCTTATAACACTGACATGGACTGTGAAATTGGGTGTACTGATCCAGATGCATCAAATTACAATCCAAATGCAATTTTAGATGATGGTTCGTGTGTATTATTTGGATGCACTATTACAATAGCTTGTAATTATAATCCAAATGCAACTGCATTTGATGGAAGCTGCTATTATTGCTACATGGATGATTGCAACACCTATCCATCTGATTTCTATGATTGTGATGGTAATTGTTTAGATGAAGATAATGATGGTGTTTGTGATTGGGATGAAATAATAGGATGCATGGATAATACCGCATGTAATTATGATTCAGCTGCAACTGAAGAGGGAGACTGTGAGTATCCAGAAGAGTATTACGACTGCTACGGTGATTGCATTAATGATAATGATGCTGATGACATATGTAACGAATTAGACAATTGTCCTTTAGTATTTAACCCGAATCAAGAAGATATGAATAATGATGGTATTGGTGATGCTTGTGATGGCATTGGTTTAAATGAAGATGGTGAATTTGAATGGAATATCTATCCAAACCCATTCAAAGACTACACAACTGTGAAATTCACAAACCCTAACAATCAAGAATTCACAATTCAGGTGGTTAATTTATCTGGACAAATTATTTATAGTTATACAACAATTGAATCTAAGCATATCATCAATAATGATTTTGCTGCTGGATACTATACAATTCAATTAAAATCAAATGACAGTGTCTTGAGAAAAGCTTTGATTATAGAATAAAATGAACCAACTTATCATTGGCATAGGAGGGGCTGGAACACATGTTATTAACAAGCTAATAAAAACACGAGAGGCACAAAATAATCAACGTGTAGAATACATCGCAATTGACTGTGACCTTAGTAGTGAAATTGACAGGCTAAATCTTGGTCATATTGCCTTAAACGTTGGACTAGATTCAGGTCATGCTAAAATAGGCATGAAAGAATTCAAAAATTTGTGGACTGGTCCCCCCATGACTCTTGACGAATACACTTTAACAATCCCAGGTACTGGCCAAATAAGACCAATAGGCAGATTCGCCATCTTTATGCATGCTGTTAAAATACGCGAAAGAATAACCGAAAAAATCAACTCAATTAACGATTACGACATTCATCATTTTGGAAGAACTAATAGTTTACAAATAGATATTTGTTTTTCAATAGCTGGAGGTATGGGGAGCGGCGGTTTTTTAGACGTGATGAATATAGCACAAGATGTCTGCAGAGCAACTAATACAGAAGCTAGTATTAGAGGAAATATATTTATGCCCCATTTATATGACCAAATGATTACCCAGCAGTTACCAAAAATACATATTTTTGGAAACGCTTATGCTGCATTAAGAGAACTTTATTTTTTAGCGAAAGGAGGCACTATAGAGCTTTATACAGGTGAAATAACAGGATCAGGACCAACATTCAAGCTAGAAACAACAATGGCAACGGGATTGTATGGTTCTATTAGAATATTTAATATATGGTCTAACGAAATAAGACACTGGCAGAACAACTATATTATTCATCCAACATATCAACTTAGGCCCTCTAATGAAGAAGAAAACTCGATTTTTTCTTTATGTGCAGATATGATAACAAATCGCTTATATATTGGATGTCCAGGACCCTGTTGTGAAAACCAAACCCCTTCCATCTGGAAAATAGATGCAAAAATGAAAGAAGAGTATCAAAAAAATGCATCAATATTTTCTTATCATATAGACAAAGAAATAAAAACTAAAATGGATTCAATACAATTAGAAGTCCCGATAGTTTGTGAAGGTGGATTTAACCCTTATATGCCTCACCTATTATAATTCCGAATACACAATTTTTTTTGTGGCAAAAAAATCTTCTTCAAAAAAATCACTAATTGAATATATTTTTACATCGGATTCATTTTGATTAATTTCTACACCTAAATCACCTCCCTTCAAACAAATTAATCCGTTTTTAAATGAATGATTATGTTTATTTGAAAACTTGCCTTTTGTAAATGATTTTAACTGATTAATTTTAGCTACAGCCCTACATACAACAAAGTCAAAAGAACCATCTACCTGTTCTGCTCTTTGATTGACGACAGATACATTGTTTAAATTCAATTCTTTCACAATTTCTTTTAACGCTTTTGTTTTCTTATTAATTGAATCAACAAGTAGAAAATCAACATTTGGACACATAATAGCTAAAGGGACACCAGGAAAACCACCACCTGTTCCAAGGTCCATGATTTTTGTGTCATCAACAAAATCAAATACTTTAGCAATAGATAAAGAATGTAAAACATGCCTTTCATAGAAATAACTAAAATCTTTTCTTGAAATCAAATTAATCTTATCATTCCAAAAACTATAAACATTAAGCATTAAATCGATTTTAGATTTTTTAGATGAGGACACATCAAAATACTTATATACTATATTTTCCATTAACTTATTATTATTGTCAATAATACTGAATTTCTGCTATATTTATAAAAAGCAAGTGTATGAAATTTAAAATATTAGCTAAAGATTCAAAATCAAAAGCGCGAACAGGAAAAATAGAATTAGAAAGAGGTATTATCAACACACCAATATTTATGCCAGTTGGTACACTTGGAACAGTAAGAGGAGTACATCAATCAGAAATCATAAATGATATAAAAGCAGAAATTATATTAGGGAACACATATCATTTATATTTGCGCCCCACATTAGATGTAATACAAGAAGCTGGAGGTATACATAATTTCATAAATTACCATCAGCCCATTTTAACAGATAGTGGAGGATATCAAGTTTATTCTCTTTCAGATAATAGAAAAATCAAAGAGGAAGGTGTAAAATTTCAATCACATATAGACGGAAGCACTCATTTTTTTACACCAGAAAATGTCATGGATATACAGCGAACTATAGGTGCAGACATCATCATGGCATTTGATGAATGCACACCATATCCTTGTGAATATAATTATGTGAAAAAATCTATGGAGTTAACCCACAGGTGGCTAAAGAGATGTAAAATAAGATTTGAAGAAACAAAGCACAAATATGACTATAAACAAACACTACTTCCTATAGTCCAAGGTGGAACATATAAAGATTTAAGAAAAATATCTGCACAAGAAATTGTGTCTCATGATTTTCCTGCTAATGCCATAGGAGGTTTATCTGTTGGAGAACCGCATGATGAGATGTATGAAATGACAGATATCGTTACAGACATACTTCCAGTAGAAAAACCACGTTATTTAATGGGGGTAGGAACCCCAACCAATTTATTAGAAAACATATCTCTTGGCATTGACATGTTTGATTGCGTAATGCCCACAAGAAATGCAAGAAATGGCTTACTATATACTATGGAAGGAACAATAAATATAAAAAACAAAAAATGGGAAAAAGATTTTTCTCCAATAGACTTAGATGGCACATCTAAGGTAGACATGGAATACAGCAAAGCATATTTAAGACATTTAATGATGTCAAATGAAATATTAGGCAAACAAATTGCAAGCCGTCATAATCTGGCATTTTATGTTAATTTAATGAAAATGAGCAGAGAAAAAATAAAAAATGGAACATTTGATGACTGGAAAAACAAGTTGACAAAAACGCTTGACAAAAGACTATAAATGAAAAAGTTTGATTATTATATAATAAAAAAGTTCCTATTTACATTTGGCTTAACTATATCATTAATTCTAGCAATTGCAGTCGTATTTGATTTCTCTGAAAAAATTGATAATTTCATAGACCACCAAGCACCTACAAATCTAATCATCAAAGACTATTATATTAATTTTATCATACACTATGGAGTTGTTTTTAGTGGACTAATCACATTTGTTTCTGTTATATTTTTCACATCTAGAATGAGCGACAACAATGAAATCATTGCTCTATACAACAATAGAATTAGCCCATACAGAATCCTAATCCCATACTTAGTTAGTGCATTATTTATTTTTTTACCAAACATATATTTTCAAAATAGTTTTTTACCAACCAAAAATGAAGCGAGACTAAGTTTTGAAAACAAATACATTAAAAATAAAGATATCCTAAGAGAAAAAAAACTTCATAAACAAATCGACAATAACACATTCATTTTTATTAAAAATTATGATGTCAAAAATAAAAGAGGCTATAATGTAGATATTCAAAAATACTCTAATAATAGATTAATAAATAAGATTTCTGGATCTACTATAATATGGGACAACAATACTCAACAATGGAAAATACAAAACTATATAGAAAAAAAAATATTGGACACTAAAATTATCACAATTAAAAGAGATAAAGAACTAATAAACCTCAACACATCTCCAGAAGAATTATTTCACCAGACAAGGTCAATAAAATCTATGATTTTTTCCGAACTAAAAAATTTCATCAAAATAGAAAAAAAACGAGGTAATGAATTTTTGCCAATCTATCAAATTGAACAAAATGAAAGATTTTCATATTCATTTTCAATTTTTGTTTTTACACTATTGGGTTTTTTAATTGCAAATAAAAAACATCGCGGTGGTTTAGGCTATAAATTAACTGCTGGACTTGCAATTTGCTTTCTTTATATTTTCTTAATGAAATTTGCAATTACATTAACTATTAATAGCAACATACCAGCATCTATTACAGTGTGGTCTCCAAATATACTATGTTTATTAGTCTGTTTATTATCATTTAAGAAGTTAACTTAAACGGATGTTTCTGCAAGACTGTACCCTGCCAAAACCAAAATGGGCAATTTTTAATCTTGGGTGCAAACTTAAACAATCCATATACAGATGAACCAGAACCAGTCATCCCTGCATGTATTGCACCTAAAGAATACACATAGTCTTTAATTTGTTGTAATTCTGGATATAAAGAAAAAGCCACAGACTCCAAATCGTTAATAAATACTTCCTTCCAATCATCTTCATTTTCAATAAAAGATAAATATGCACAAGAATTTTTAGTCAATTTATAGTGTGAAAATATTTCTTCTGTTGAACAATTAAACGATGGTTTAACGACAACAATATAATAATCGCTCATGGAAGCATCAACAGGCTGAATTCGCTCACCTAAACCTGAAACAAGGCTAAGTTCATTAAATAAAAAAAAAGAACAATCGCTACCCAGTACAGCAGTGTATTTTAACAATTGATTTCTATTTAATTGTAGATCACATAACTCATTTAATAACATCAACATAAAAGTAGCATTTGAAGAACCACCCCCCAATCCTGCTCCAAAAGGGATATTTTTATGTAAATGAATATTCACAGCAGGCAAATTAAAATCATTATCTAATAAATCATACGCTCTAAGAATTAAGTCATTTTCCTGATTAGGAAATATTATACCTGAATAAGAGATTGATCTCTTAGGTGATTTATTGGATGCAGTGTTAACCTCTAGAATATCTTGCAGTGCAATAGGAACAAAATAAGAAGATAAATTATGAAAGTCATCTTTTCTTTTTGAAAGAACTCTTAAGCCTAAGTTAATTTTTGCATTTGGAAAACAAATCATATTCATAACTATTAAATAAATGGATGATTAATTTATTAATATTTTTAAGTAAAATATATATTTGTATGATATATATTTAAAATAATATGGAATACTTAGATTTTGAATCACCAATCAAAGAATTGGTTGATCAATTAGCAAAAACAAAAGAAATTGGTAAAGACACCGATTCTAACATAAAAGATTTAAAAAAAGAAATTGAATTAAAAATCAAACTAAAGAAA
>NZWM01000026.1 GCA_002698365.1 Flavobacteriales bacterium
GAACATGCAGAACTATCGTAATTAAATGAATTGGAATCCGTACAACCCTCTACATAACAACAAGATTCGTCATCAGAACACGCAGAGCTATCGTAATTAAATGAATTGGAATCTGTACAACCCTCTACATAACAACAAGATCCGTCATCAGAACACGCAGAGCTATCATAATTAAATGATGTAGAATCTGTACAACCCTCTATATAACAACAAGAACTATCATCTACATTCGCAGATGAATCATAATTAAATGCACTAGAATCTGTACAACCTTCTACAACTGCCTCACAAGAACCATCATCTACATTTGCAGATGAATCATAATTAAATGCACTAGAATCTGTACAACCTTCTACAATTGCCTCACAAGAACCATCATCTACATTCGCAAATGAATCATAATTAAATGCAGTGGAATCTGTACAACCTTCTACAATTGCCTCACAAGAACCATCATCTACATTCGCAGATGAATTATAATTAAGGGCAGTGGAATCTGTACAACCAAATATTTCTTGTATACAATCACCATCTAAATTTACATAACCATCTTCACACTCGCCATCACATAAAGCATTTTCATCAGGATATTCACAAGACTCATCATCACACACCGCATTTTCATCATAATTACAAGCCAATAAATCGGTACAACCCTGGACATCAAATATAATATTGACTTCATCTGATTCTGAACATCCTAATCCGTTAATCATTTCAACACTATAATTAGCAGAAGTGGAAACATCTATACTTAAGGAAGTTTCACCTGTTGACCAAATATATGACAAAGAAGAACAATCTGGATTTGACTCAATATCCCAAGTAGCACTATTAATACCTATATTAATACTATTAGAACCTAAATCATATATCGTATTTCCGCTTGCCTCATTCATAGGCCAATATGCCATTAATCCACTTTCATTTCCTATTATTCCTGAGCAAAAATAATTTTCTATCTCATTTTGACTAAGAGCATAGTCAAAAATAAAAATATCCGAAATTAGACCATTAAAATATGAAGTAAAATCAGGTCTGTAACCAATATGAAAAGGTAGATTTCCATAATAAATAGGCCCTCCATTTAATTCAGTTTCACCCTTCAACTGCCCATCTACATATATTTTAATATCAACACCATCATAAGTCCCAACTACAAAGTGCCATTTATCATCGAAATAAGTTTGATTACAATTAGTATTAATTGCAGTAGCATATCCTTGAGTACTCGCACCATTAGTTCCGATTGCAAAATATAAATTTCCATCTGGGGAAATCCCTAATGTTGTGCCTGGATTTGTGGCAGATTTACCAACAATATATTGAGTAGATCCCGTATCTCCAGTTGATTTAATCCAAACACCATAACTCACATAGTCTGACTCTAAAAAATCTAAATTACCTGCATTAATATAATCATTAACACCATTAAAACTTAAAGAGTTTTCAATTCCTACATTTTGCTCAAAATTAGGTTCTAAACAAATACTTTCTTCGCACGTTGTAATATCTTCACCTAAATCAACTTCATCTAAAGACACACCCTCAGATACAGAAAGAACTGCATTTCCAGAAGAACCACAAGTAAGATCATTATATACTAAAAAATAATCGCTTCCAGGTAAATTTTCAAAGCTAAATGGCAAATCAGGATTTGCGCTCATAGATAAACCAGTAGTTAATGACACTAAAGACACAGTATATTCAAAAACATCACTTGAAGGTTCAAAAACAATTGCACCTTCCAACAAATTAGAACAAGAATTATCAGTAATACTATAACCAACATCTTCAGCAGATGGTGGTGTCATAATTTCTATGTCATTAGAAAAAATCAAACAAGCACCATCATAAACAGAAAAATCATATATACCAGAAGGCAAATTAATCTCAAAAGAATCTTCATAAGTATCACCAATACTAAACGAAATCGTTGAACTCAAACCTGTTTCTGTAAAAGTAGATCCAGAAACAAAACCAACAGATTCATCCCACACTATATTCGCGTTATATATTAAACCATCTGAAGCACTATTAACTAGCCAAATAATTTCTTGACCTGGAGTAAGTCCTTCGATTTCTGAAGTACCATTCTCATCTCCCCACACACTAATAACAGTATTTCCACCATCAAAAGTGGCTGAACCAGCACTTGACAAACCACAAACTGGATGAATGAAAAATGCACCTATTTCATCTCCTATTTCTAATCCTGAAAAATTATTTAAAGCAATAGTTTGATTAGTAGCACTATTACCACTTAAATTATTACCTAAACAATCGATCGCAGAATTACCATCCCAGGCAGCAAACTCTACTGACTCTAAACCAACACTGATATCTGTAAAATAAACATCGTTAATATATGTTTGATAGATTCCTGATGGACCATCTAAACTTCCCAATAAAGTTCCTGTATCATTCAAACACAAGGGGTCTAACACTTCATAAGACACTGAAACATCAAGCGGATCTACTATTTGAATTTCAAACTCACCTAAATTACACTCTCCTGTTTCTGAAAAAGATATTAAATAATCCCCCGGTGTATTAATAATGTAAGCCACATCATATAAAGAATTTAAACCAACAGAAGCAACTTCCGGAGTATACACATCCCCTGAGTTTATTGAATTAATAATAACGTTAAAATTATCTAAATCACTTGATTCAATTGTATAAAGAAAATCTAAGTATACAAGCCAATCGCCCTCACATAGATTAGTCAACACAGGACTTACTATCACATCACAATTGGAGTCTAATTCATCACAAACTCCGTCATTATTCAAATCTGTTAAACAATCACCATCACAATCATAAAATTGTTCTGCATAACTACAATCATCACTAGCTATATTGGCTAAAGGAATAAAATTACAAGCTGATGAATCTGTACAACCTATTACTACTTCAGTTAGACAAGATCCGTCATCGGATGATGCTGTGAAGCCTTGGGTATAAAACTCTAAAAATAATGGATTTGTACAACCAGGAAGCAAACAAGATCCATCATCTATAAAATCAGAGGGCAAGGAGAATATTGGAGCACCTATTTCATCAACACCTTCAAAAACACATGAAGTTTGTCCTGCAGCAGTATTACAAAAATAATTCTCCGCATTAGGGTCACCACATCCCGTTGTTTGAGCCGTTAGAAAATTGCCAAAAAAAAGAATAAATAATAAAAACGAAATCCTATTCATAAAACAATCAAATGATAGTGGTGCTACAACAACTAACCATAAGAGTTAAAAATACACATTTTGAATGAAATGCTAAAATTAATTAATCATTAATAATAGTAAACTTAAGATTAGGCTGTATACTAATATCTTTATTATTGTATAACTTATCTTTGAATACACGTCTATTCTTAATAAGAGTAGCATTTTTAAAAACAGGAAACTTGCCGTTTGACAATACACAAAAACTATTATTGCTTGGCTGAATTAAAAACTTTTTAATAGGAATAGGAAACACTGAATTAACACATAATTCGTTTGTTTCAATATTGTATACAGCATCTAAGGCATTGTAAGCAAAACCCTTTTTTCCATATTGCTCAGTGATCAAAGTGCCCTCACTAGATAATTGATTATTCTCAAAATACATTTCTCTTGATTTTAAATCGAAAAATAAAAAATCAAAATCAACCGAATAATTAATAAACGGTAAATGAAATGGAGTTGTACTTTTTGAAACAAAGACACTATCAGAAAATAAATGCTGCTCTACAGAGACAGAATTAGCAGAAAAACAAGGAGACATTATTTTTTTTTGATCATAAATAATACAAGAGGCATCTGCAGACATTATATTATCAGAGGAAAAATAATGATGTGAGGACACAATTGTTGAATAATCAGAATAAAACTCACCTCTACCATTAAGATTTTCTCCATCAAAATACAAGTCTCCAAACAAATTAAACTTAGAATATAATGTGACTGTATCACTGATTGTTTTTATTAAAAAACTACTCTCGTAAGGAAAGTAATTCAATAAAATATTTTGCGTAATAAATGGAGAATCAATCAAATTAATTCCATTTTGTATATTTTTTACTGAACCTACTATTTTTGCAGAACTAAGCTCAATATTATCTGATGAAAAAACTAAATTATCTGAAACAAAATTACCTGAAGCAAATAATCCAGAACTTGTTAAATTAAGAACTCCTTGAAATTTAACTTTATCTTTATATAAACCCACAGAATCAACTGCTTCAATCGTAGTTTGTAAATCACCAAACTTATCAAAGTTCAACTCACCTTTTAATTCATCAATTAAACCATCCAAATACAAAGCACCATTAAAAGTTAGATTACTCAATGAAACATCATGCAAATAACTTATTTGAAATGGATCTAGCAAAAAATTAACTGGATTATTTAAATAACTCAAGTAACCTGCTTGAGACATGTGAAATCTAGGAAAATCATTCAACTGCTCCAAGCCTGATTTATTATCTAAGCTATCAACAAGCAATACAGCTTCATCAAAATGAATGACAGATGAGGAAGCCCCATCTATTTGACTACCAGGAAATAACATGAGAGAATTTAGACCAAAATAGAAAGCAAAATCATCATAATTAAACTGGATATCATTTCCAGAAAAAGCAAAATTCCCAATATAAAGATCACCATCTAACAGGAAGTTTTTCTCTCCAAAAAATTTCACCTGACTCATCCTAGGACGAACTAAAAACTGAAATCTATTAGTAATATTAAATTTATTAATTCGAAAAATATCCATTTCATTTAAATAAAAATCAATTTTTGCAACTGTATCTCCAATACCAACTAATGATTCTATTTTCAAATTATCATAATCAAATTCTCTTTTCTCAGCATTCATAAACTGAACAGCCCAGGGATTTACTTTAAATAATCCTGAAAACGAATCATAACTTAACAACCCAAAAATTTCCAAATCTAGGATAATATTCAAAGTGCTTTTCATATCAAATTTTGAAAACAGAGAAAAATCTCTAGTTGAATAGAATTTTGCGAAATCATATTCACCATCAATAGACTGGCTAAACAAAAACTCCAATAATAATCCACCTGGATTAAAATCAAATTTTAAAAGATCTTCATACCTCTCTTTATCAAAATAAGTATCTGACTCAAATAAAACACTAATGTCATCTGCAGGAGAATAATGAAATAATAAACACTCATCATAGACCAAATCTATTTCCATTCTGTCTGCAAAAATATTTATGCCGTGAAATGTGTTTCTAATAGGATTTAAACCACGCTTACCTGATAATCTATCAATAATGATTTTCTTTTCATTATCATGATACGTCACCTTCACTGAAGGGTGAGAGATGGAATCATTTTCATTTTTTATGCAAAGCTGTGCACTAGAACAAAAAAGCTTATCATCAGACAATTGAAAATGAGGAGATGAGATTAAATACTCCATTTGACTATCTTTAAAATAAAAATCAACACGACCACCAGAATTATTAAAATATGCCATATCACCTTTCAACTCTAAGCCACCCACAATCTTTATGCCTTCAAAAATCTCAAATTCATGATTTGTTGAATACGACATAAAGCTAGGGTAACTCGATGAGCTACTTAACTTATTTTTATAGACACCAATAGAATTACCATAAAAAATTTTATTTGAAGACAAAGATGTGTTCTCTATCTTGAAAAAATTTTTATTTAAATTCAAAGAGAAACTTTCCATTCGAAAATCAATACTAAAAACATCATTAGAAAATGGTGATCTGGCAGAATTTGCATAAAATACGTTTTCTAGAATATCATAATGTCCCGATACATTAAGTAATGAAACAGTATCAACAGCATTAAATAACAATAACTGTGAGTCTGTAAAATATAAGCCTGGTGTTTTATTGGAAGTGAAATCAAGATGAAAATCCCCCACACATTTCCACTGAAAATCAGATGAACTACTCAAGATTTCGGAATTTAAAAAGTGAATTATTTTTTTCAAAAAAACCCTAATATCTAAATTGCTAATTACTTTTTTATCAAGCATTAAAAAATCTAAAAGATTAACTAAAATCTTATTCGATAAATCACTTTCATCAAGTAACAGCAACACTTCCAAAAACAGAATACCACCACTATTAAAACTTATTTTTCTTGAATTAAAAGAATTTAAAACTGAATACACCTTTATTTGTTCTGCTTCTGAGATTTTATCAGAATTCAAAAACCTCAAGAACTGTCTAACCTTCTTTCTATTCTCTTTACTTGATTTTTCTTTTAACATAATGTGAATCTCCCTATCAACATCAAGGCCTGTCGTTTGACTATGCAACAAGCTAAAACAACTAATGCAAAAAATAAAAAATACTATTTTTTGTAAACTAAACATTGCCATTTATTTTTACTTTTCCGTGAACATAAAATAAGCCCCAATTCCAAAACACAATTATTAATTTTATCAAAATCTGAATCAAAAAACCCGCTTAAAACTAACAAGCCTCCTTTTGACAAACGCATAACATACTCTCTCATTTCAGACAATAAAACATTTCTATTAATATTTGCTAAAACAACATCAAAAAAAGTATCATCAAGACCAAAAACATCCATGTGGGAAACAGATACCCTGTTACAATTATTCAATTTAATATTCTCTAAACTATTCGAATAAGCCTCTTTATCAACATCAATAGCACATATACTCAAAGCACTTTTTTTTTCTGCCAAAATAGATAAAATAGAAGTCCCACAACCAACATCTAAAACAGTCTTTTTTTCTAAATTCATAGACAATAAAGACTGCATCATTAAAAATGTGGTATCATGATGTCCTGTGCCAAATGCCATTTTTGGATCAAGAAGAATATCAAATTCACCCTCCTTATTAACTTCATGAAAAGTCGCCCTAATTTGACAATCATCAGAAATTACAACCGGTTCAAATGAAGACTCCCAAATAGAATTCCAGTTTTTTTGACTCACTTGATTAATCTCTAATATTTCAAATTTAGTGTCTGCAAGTTGTGATTTTAACGTATTTAAATCAAAACCCATTAACGGCACAAATGCTTTCAAAACAGTTTCTGCTTCCTCAAAAGAATCGAAACCAGATTGATAAAGCTTAGCAATAAGCAACTCTTTCTGATGAGGACTATTATTAATAGTGTTAAAAATTAACTCAAGATAATCCATGAGCTATTTGAATAATTTTTGTAAAATGATCAACATCTAAAGAAGCTCCACCAATCAACAAACCATTCACATTTTTTTGTTCCAAAATAGATTTCGCATTTTGAGAATTACAACTTCCTCCATATAAAATAGGAACACTACCCTTTATATTTCCTATGTTATCAATTAATAAATTACGAGCATAGTCATGTACTTCAGAAATTTGTTCAGGACTAGCATGCTTACCTGTACCAATCGCCCAAACTGGTTCATATGCAACAATCAAAGTCTGATTTAAAAAAACAGAAGAAGAAAAAACAGGAAAAATAACTTTTTCTATCTGTTGCTTAATAATAGATAAATAATCTCCTTTTTCTCTATTTTCCAAGTTTTCACCAAAACAAAAAATAGGTATTAAATTATATTTATAGGCAAGCATGATTTTTTTTATTAGAATATCATTTGACTCATTAAAAAACATTCTCCTTTCAGAGTGCCCCACAAGAACATACCGAGAATACTCCGCAACCATAGAAGCAGATATTTCACCGGTATATGCTCCATTTTCCTCAGATGCAATATTTTGCGCTACTAATGAAAAATTAGTAGCATCAGAAAGTTGAGGCAGATGAATTGCCGCTGGGGCAACACCAATCTCAATATTCGCAGAATTATCTGATGCAAACATGTCGTGTAAAGAAATATTAAATTGATCAAAAAAATCTGTCACCTCATGAAGGTGTTTATTCATTTTCCAATTTCCAATAACATATATATTCTCACTCATAAAAAATACTATTAATTAACCCTCACTCGGGGGTCTAACCAAATATAAATTAAATCTACTAATATATTTATAATTATAAAGCATGTAGCTATAACTAAAATAATCCCCATGACTAAGGGGAAATCAACACTTATCAAAGCATCTACCAGTAATTTACCTAAGCCATTCCAACCAAAAATATACTCCACGAAAACTGCTCCTGATAACATGCCAGCAAACCAGCCTGACGCAGCAGTTACGACAGAAGTCATAGAATTTCTTAGAGCATGAAATACAATAACATAAGAGACACTTAAGCCCTTTGATCGAGCTAATAAAATATAATCTAATGACAACTCATCAATTAACGCTGTTCGAGTTAAATGAACAACTACAGCTAAAGGCCTAATACCTAATGTTATTGCAGGTAGAATTAAATTTTTTAACTGAAGCCTCTCTCCTGAACCAAAATCATCTATAACAAACAAACTCCCTGTCATATTTAAATTTGTCAATCCACCTAGTTTATATGCAAAGATATAACTCATTAAAACAGCTGCAAGAAAAGATGGGAGAGACATACCCAACACACTTACAGAAGAAATCAATCTATCTATCCACGTATCTTTATTATATGCGGCAATTACACCAAGTGGTACAGCTAGCAATAAAGCAATAACAATAGCAGAAATAGCCAGCACAATTGTATTAGGAAAAGAGCTAGATATCATCGAAGAAACAGAAGTGTTTTTTTGATAAAATGAGGTTCTTAAATACGGAGCTTTAATGACGCAACAGAATCCTTTCTTAGAGAACAATAAAAAAAATGAATCATATATTGGTGTTTCTGAATGAAATGACAATGGAGATAAATCATTTAAATAAAGCAAATACTGTTGATATATTGGTTTGTTAAAATGATATTTTTCATTAATCATTTCTAATTGTTGAGCGTTATCCCGATCACCAAGCATCATCTTGGCAGGATCCGCAGGCATAATATTAAAAAGAAAAAAAATAACAGTAACAACTCCAAATAAAACTAAGGCTGCATATAAAAATTTATTAATGATATAATTAAACAAATACGTGGTTTTATTAATTTATAACTGCTGCTATGTTATGGGGAACATCACGCCAATGCCACTTATTTTTAATCACACCCTTTTTCAACATAATCACACCAGGAAAAACCATAGCGCCATTATTAAGTAGTAATTTAAATTGTGGGTTAA
>NZWM01000027.1 GCA_002698365.1 Flavobacteriales bacterium
ATCCTGCACACAGTCATTTGAAGCGTCGTTATCACAAGTACCACAGTTATCTGCTACTGCATCGCCACCCCATTCACCGGCACAATCCTGCACACAGTCATTAGAAGCGTCGTTATCACAAGTACCACAGTTGTCTGCTACTGCATCACCGCCACAAACACCGTTACAATCAACATCTGCAGTACAGTTACCATCACAGTCAAAATTTTCTGCGGCATATGTACATGAACCATCGTCATCCGTAGCTGAAGAATCATAGTTACATGCTGTATCATCTTGACATCCTGAAATTTCGTCACCGTCACAAATGCCATCCCCATCGGCATCAGCTAAACAGTCTCCATTACAATCTAAACCACTTGCTGCATATGTACATGAACCATCATCGCTAGTAGCTGAAGCGTTATAGTTACATGCTGTATCATCTGTACAGCCTGGTGTGTCAGCAGTAAATTCACCTGAAAATTCTGCATTAAGAATTTGACCAAATCCATTAGCTATAAAAGTTGAAGAAAATGGAGGAGTTGAATTCATTTCAACTGCATCAGCAACAAATAAATCATTTCCAATTTGAAGAACCCAAGTAATCTCTTCGCCTGCAGCAAATCCATTATCAAGGCCCGATTCAGACGCCCAAACTGCAATTGCATATTGATCATCTCCATCTAAAACTTCATAACCAGCATTAACTAGTTCACCTGCATCATTAGTATAATATGCACCTAATAGAGATCCTAGTGGAGCTGGAGTATCACCATTCATAAATACAACATTAGCACTAACTTGAACTGTCATATTAGCATCAGTGATTGTATATTCCATCGGTCCAGGCTCTGGCGCTTCAAATTGACAGTCATTTGCAATAAAATTTGCTGAAGCACAAGCATCTCCCGAATAGTTTAATGCTGTTGCGTCTCCACAACCACCAGACATAACAATACACGAACCATCGTCAATAGTTGCTGAAGCATTATAGTTAATAGCTAAATCACAAACACATCCTGAAATAATACAAGAACCATCATCTTCTGTGGCAGAAGAATCATAGTTGTCTGCTGATTCATCCGTACAGCCCAACACCGGTCCTGAGTCGCCTCCACATGAGTCACAACTCACAGGACATGAATCACCAATAGGAGCGCCCATAAATTCAAAATCACAACCAAGTGCAATAACCGCAGCAGCACAGCCACCAAAGGCTGCCATCGCATCATCATCATCTGCACAGTCAGAAGGACAAGTGTCACAACTCACAGGACATGAGTCACTAACAGGAGCACCCATAAATTCAAAATCACAACCAAGTGCGGCAACCGCAGCAGCACAGCCACCAAAGGCCGCCATTGCTGTGTCATCATCCGCACATTCTGCTTCTACCGCAACAGAAAGAGACAAAACTTGTCCAAATCCATTTGCCTGAAATGTTGCAGAAAATGGTGGACTTGAATTCATTTCTGAATCTAGCGCAACTGTTGATTCTTCAGAGGCATCATACATCATCCATTGAATCTCATCGCCAGCTTCAAAACCATTATTCAGTCCAGATTCAGAGGCCCAAACCGCAACAGCAAGTTGATCGCCTTCGAATGCAAGATAACCTGCGTTTTGCAAGTCGCCTGAAGCGTTAGTAAAAAAGGCTCCTAGTAAGTCGCCTGGTTCCATAACTGAACTACATACATCTGCACCAACTTGAACAGTCATGTTAGCATCTGTAATCGTGTAGTCGAAATCTTGCGCAAAACCGAAGGTGCAACACAAGATTATTAATAGAGACATTAGTCTCTTGAAAAATAATTCTGTTTTCATAGCTACTAAAATTTTAGAATTAGGGGTATTTTTTTTACTCATATTTTAAAAAATAAATAGTGATTGCCAGGCAAACAATTGCCTCACAATCAGTTAATTATAGTTAAATTATGCAGGAAAACAAACATAAATGGGGGTAATCCTACGCCTTCAATTTACACAAAAAACATCAAAAAACAAGGGGAATTGTTAATTTTTTGTTAATAACTTTTTTTGAGGGCGGGAGACAAAAACATACGCACAAGATCTGAAAAACCGGAAAATTTGAGGTCGGAACCGGATTCGAACCGGTGTAGATGGTTTTGCAGACCACTGCCTAGCCACTCGGCCATCCGACCTAAAATTTAGAATGCAAACATAGTAAAAAGTTACCGAAAGATAAATAATCTTGCTCTCATTGTGATTTTTCAATAGTATATTCTACTGATTCCACATACTCATTCATGGGGGGAGAAAGCTTTTTAATTGTTAATCCACTTTTTTTAATTTCCGGCCAATTAGATAAAATTTTAGATAAAATCCTAGCCGCAACATGCTCTATTAGTTTAGAGGGTGTTGCCATTTCATTGCAAGCGATATCTGCTATTGCAACATAATCAACTGTGTCACTTATAGAATCTGTTGTCTCTGCTTTAGAAAAATCGCCTTCAACCCAAATATTTAAATTATACTCTCCTCCTATTTTGTTTTCCTCCGAAAAACAACCATGATAGGCATATACTTGTAAATTATTTACTGTGATTCTACCCATTTTTTATTGTATCTATGGCCTCTGTTATTCTGTTTAGCATTTTTTCTTTTCCCATAATTTCCAAACTTCTAAACATAGAAGGACCCGCCAGTCTGCCAGTAGTGGCTATTCTTAACATTGGCATAATTTTACCCAAGCCCAAATTATGCTGTTGTAAATAATCATGAAATACTCTTTCAATGTTTTTTTCAGCAAACTCATTGATTGCAAAAAGCTTGTCTGAAAGAGACTTAAGGTGGGGTATAAATGCAGGATTCCACTTTTTATTAACAGCGGAATCGTCAAAGTTAATTTCATTGAACAAAAAACAAGACCCTTCTTTTAAAATATCTAAATCAAATATTGCTCTTTCTTTAACTAAACTAATTACTTGTAAAATGTATTCTCTAGAAAATTTCTCTACAATCGAATTGTCAAGCTCCGTAATTGTCTCAAAGATCTCAGAATCTGATTTTAAGCGAAGATGCTGTTGATTAAACCACTTTGTTTTTTCATAATCATATTTAGACCCCGACTTACCAACTCTATCTAAAGAAAACTCTGAGATTAAATCGCTTAAACTAAAGATTTCCTGCTCTGTACCAGGGTTCCATCCAAGAAAAGCAAGCATATTAACAAAGGCTTCTGGGTAAAACCCCTGCTCCTTATAGCCGCTGAAAATTTCATTTTGATCTGACGCCCTCCAATTTAGTGGAAACACTGGAAACCCCAGCCTATCACCATCACGCTTACTTAGTTTTCCGTTACCATCTGGTTTTAAAATTAATGGAAGATGGGAAAAAACAGGCATCTTACTAGACCAGCCAAAGCACTGATATAAAAAAACATGCAATGGTGCGGAGGGAAGCCACTCCTCACCCCTTATAACGTGAGTGATTTCCATTAAATAGTCATCCACCACATTTGCAAGGTGATATGTTGGCATGCCGTCCGACTTATATATAACCTTGTCATCAATGTGATTAGTGTTTACAGATACCCAGCCGCGAATTTTATCATTAAATTTGATTTCTTGATTTCTTGGCATTTTTATTCGGATCACATAAGAATCCCCTGAGTCAATACGCTTTCTGGCTTCATCCATTCCCAATGTTAAAGAGTTTTGCATGCTAGACCTAGTAATGCTATTATATGTTGGAGACAGCACACCGGAAGCTTTCATTTTATTTCTCATTTCATCAAGCTCTTCAGGGGTGTCAAAAGCATAGTAAGCATGCTCTGATTCCAATAATTGTTGTGCAAAAGACAAATATATTTCTTTCCTTTCAGATTGTCTATACGGGCCCTTTTCTCCCCCCATATCAGGACCCTCATCGGGAGTTAAGCCACACCAATTTAATGCATCCAAAATATATTTTTCAGCACCAGGAACAAATCTCTTTTGATCGGTGTCTTCTATACGCAGAATAAAAGTTCCCTTGTGCTTTCTGGCAAATAAAAAATTATATAGCGCTGTTCGTACTCCGCCAATATGAAGAGGTCCAGTGGGACTGGGTGCAAACCGTACTCTAATATTGCTTATTTCTTCATTCATAATTAAATAATAACAAAACAAATATAATTTAAATCACAATATCTATGATTTGTGTTTATTACTATTTTTGTATTATGCAAAACGATTATGAAATACTGCTAGAAAAACTAAATAGCTTTATTAAAGAATATTATAAAAACTTAATTTTTCGTGGAATCATTTATGCTTTAATTGGGCTGTTTTCTATTTTAATAGTTTTTGCCATAATTGAACATTTTGGATTTTTCAATATTCTGGCTCGCACAATTCTCTTTTGGACATACTGCTTAATAACAATGTTAATTATAATTAAGCTAGTAATTGTTCCTGCCATTAAAATGTTTCGTCTCACAAACTCACTAAGCCATGAGCAAGCGGCTAAAATCATTGGACAGCATTTTAAAGAAGTTTCTGATAAATTAATTAATATTTTAGAACTGCATGATATTAAAGATGGGAACAATGTAATCATAGAGGCAAGTATTAATCAAAAAATAAAAGAAATCCGGCTCACGCCTTTTAATAAGGCAATTAACTGGAGAAAAACCTTTTACTACGCCCGATTCACACTAATCCCTATTGTGGTTATTTTATTATTTTTTATTTCAGGGAACAAGCGTGTTATTTCTGAAAGCACATTAAGAATTATCAACTACAACCAAGAATTTAAAAAACCGGCACCTTTTTATTTTAATATAGCTTCTGACTCTCTGGTTGGCATTGAAAAAGAAAATGTTACCGTAAATGTGGTGATCTCGGGAGACGAGCGCCCCAACGAAGTCATTGTTCATTATAATAAAAAAATGAAGAGAATGAAAAAAATATCTCCGAGCGAATATGTTTATACATTTCAAGGACTTCAAAAAAACACTCTATTTTATTTGTCAGCCAACGAAGAATACTCTCGTGAATATGAAATCCGCATCCTTGAAAGACCCGAAATAAAAAACCTGACCATCAGTGTTAATCCTCCCAAACACACAAAAATAAAAAAAGAATTGCTGCAAAACATTGGGTCTATAAGTATCCCGGAGGGAACAACTCTAACGTGGGACATTGAAACAGCCAACACCACTGAGCTTAAGTTTCAAATAAATGAAACCTCATTTACTCTAAGTCCATATTTAGATGATCGTTTTAAAATTACACAAACAATAAATAGCGAAAGTGAATATGCTATTTCTTTAGCTAATGCTAAAATAGCATTTATTGATACTGTTTATTACGATATTAAAATTGTTTTAGATTCTCACCCATTTATTACAATAAAAAACATTGAAGATGAATCCATCGCCTCTTTGGTTAATGGCTTAATCCGAGACGACTATGGCTTTTTAGACCTAGAGTTCAATGGTAATATTTATGGAATAGATCGAGATACTAGCTTTAGTGAAGCTATTAAGATTGATCCACTGGTTAGGTCACAGCCCTTTATTTATTCGTTGGAAAAAGTGAAATCCCAGGCTAAACCTGGAGAAACAATTAGTGGCTATTTTATTGTTCGTGACAACGACAAAAAAAACGGATACAAATCAACGACAAGTGAAGTTATTAATATCAATGTGGCCACATTTGATGAGGTCAAGCATAATTATTCTAAAAACAATGAGACTGTTAAAAGCAGTATTTCGGCAGAAATATCAATGTTGCAAAAATTAAAAGAAGAATTAACCGAATTCGAAATGTCATTAATTGAAAAAGATTCTTTAGACTGGAGAGATCGGAAAAAACTAGAAGAAATTTTAGCCAAACAAAAAAAGGCTGAAGAAACAATAAAAGACATGCAAAACATTGCAAAAGATAATTTTGAAAAAATGAATTCAATGTCAAACCCCACTGAAGAGATGCTGAAAAAACAAAATCAATTAGAAAAATTATTTAATGAAATCATGCCCGACGAAATAAAAGAACTTTATCAAGAACTAAATGAACTTCGGGAAGAGCTGAACAAAAATGAACTGCAAGAAAAGCTAAAAGAACTCCAACTATCAAATGAAGACTTAGAAAAAGAATTAGATCGTAATTTGGAAATATTGAAACAAGTAGAATTTGAGCAACAATTAGACGATGTGATTAACCAGCTAAAAACACTCGGCCAAAACCAAATAGATTTATCAAAAAAAGAAAATAAATTAACCGAACAGATAGCCGACCAACAAAAGCAAATAGAAAAATTTGAAAATGTTCAAAAAGAGATAGAAAAATTAAAAGAACTTAATAAATCACTAGAGAATAAACATGAGATTTCCGACAGTAAGACAAAAGAAACAAGTATACAAGAAGAATTAAAAAAAGCTGAAGAGTATTTGAAAAAATCAAACAAAAAACGAGCAAACAAATCCCAACAGGAAGCCGGAGAGCAACTAGAAGAATTAGCAAATTTTTTCACTAATATGAAAGAGGAAAATGAGAAAAACAAAAACTATGAAGACATGGATGTTTTGCGAGAAATTCTTGAAAACCTGGTCTATTTCTCAATAGAAGAAGAAAATATTTTATTGCAGTTTCAAGATCTGGACAAAGACAATCCTCAATATGTAGAATTAATGCATGAACAACAAGGCCTAAGAGATGCAGCAGAAATTATTGAAGATTCATTGTTTGCACTGAGTAAACGGGTCCCACAAATATCATCCCAAATAAACAGAGAAATAAACACTATTGATAGAAAAGCGGCATCTTCTATTGACTACCTTCGAGAGAGAGAAACATCAAAGGCGGTACAAGACCAACAATTTATTATGACATCCGCAAATAACTTAGCTGTTCTTCTGTCTGGCATCCTTGAAAACATGCAACAGGAAATGGCTAATGATTTGCCCAGCAAACAACAATGTGAAAAACCCGGCAAAGGATCTCCTAAGCCTGGTGATTTGAAAAAAATGCAACAGGAACTGAGTGATCATTTGCAAAAGATGAAGAAGGAGATGGAAGATGGCAAAAAAGGTAAGCCGCAAAATAATGGAATGTCTAAACAACTCGTTGACATGTTGGCAAAACAAGAATTAATCAGACAATCTTTACAAGAGCTAAGAAAAGAAATGGATGATAAAGAGGGGTTGAAATCTCTAGAAAACGCAATTAAACAAATGGAGGCGAATGAAGAGGATATTGCAAATAAAAACATCACCATGGAATCGCTGCTGCGTCAAAAAGAAATAATAACTAGACTATTGGAGGTTGAAAATGCTATGCGAAATCAAGATGAAGATGAAGAAAGGGAATCAAAAACAGGCAACAACGAGTATGAAAGAATTGTGCAAGAAGCTTATGAAAAATATGAGTTAGAAAAGCTCAAACAAAGAGAAATGATAAAAACAACTCCACCAATGTTAAATAATTATTATAAAGAAAAGGTGGATCGTTATTTTAACTTAATAATTCAATAAAACAACATGGCACAAGTAAATTATTTTTTCGAAGACGTTAAAAAATGTCCTCAAGAGTTGCCAAACAAGTTGTGGATTAAACAATGCTTTGAAAAAGAAGCTAAAAGCCTGGGCTGTATAAACTTCATATTCTGCTCTGACGTTTATTTACAAAAAATTAATAAAAAATATTTAAATAAATCTTATTTCACTGATGTGATTTCATTTAAGCACAATGTCCATGATATTAAAAACCATGAAAAAAGTGATGTTATTTTTGGAGATGTTTTTATTAGTTTAGAGAGGGTGGATGACAACAAGTCAAGATATAAAACTATCTTTGCGGAAGAATTAAAACGAGTAATGGTTCACGGAGCTTTGCATTTAATGGGATACCATGATTCTACTGAAACCGAAAAAGCTATAATGACTAAAAAAGAAAACACATATATAAATCTAAAACAATTCTAAAGCATGTTTAATCAAAAATATGACATTATTGTTGTAGGGGGGGGCACTCTGGTTGTGAAGCAGCAGCGGCAAGTGCCAATCTTGGTAAAAAAACTCTACTCATCACCATGAACATGCAAACAATCGGACAAATGTCGTGCAACCCTGCTATGGGTGGAATTGCAAAAGGTCAAATTATAAGAGAAATTGATGCCTTGGGGGGGTATTCTGCAGAAATCACTGACAAAACAATGATTCAGTTTAAAATGCTCAACAAATCTAAAGGTCCTGCAATGTGGAGTCCCAGGGCACAAAGTGATAGAATGCACTTTGCTCAAGAGTGGAGAATCAAGCTAGAAAGCATTGAAAACGTTGACTTCTGGCAAGACATGGTAACTGATTTGATAATTAAAAACAAAAAGATAGATGGTGTAATTACAGCTCTTGGAATGGCAATACAAGCTAAATGTGTGATATTAACAAATGGAACATTTTTAAATGGACAAATTCATGTTGGCAAAAAGCAATTCAAGGGGGGGCGATCCGGAGAAGCCGCATCATATGGAATTTCTGAATCCTTAAGAAAAGCTGGTTTTAAAACAGGCCGAATGAAAACAGGAACACCACCTAGAATTGATGGACGAACTATTGATTTTAATCTTTTAGAGGAGGACGCTGGAGACTCAAACCCAAAAACATTTAGTTTTTTAAACGAATACAGGGTGCAAAATCAAATTCCATGTCACATTTGCTATACAAATGAAAAAGTGCATAAAATCCTTGAAGATGGATTCAAAAAATCCCCACTATTTAATGGCGAAATCACTGGTTCAGGGCCAAGATACTGTCCCTCAATAGAAGATAAGATAACTCGATTTAGAGAAAAGGATCGACATCAAATTTTTGTGGAGCCAGAAGGCAGAAACACATGTGAGATATACATAAACGGATTCTCAACATCTCTACCAGAAGACATACAACATAAAGCGATACAACAAATTCCGGGGTTTGAAAACGCAAAACTATTTAGACCTGGATATGCAATAGAATATGATTATTTCCCCCCCACACAGCTACATCATTCGCTCGAAACAAAATTAGTTGACAATTTATTTTTTGCTGGGCAAATAAACGGAACCACGGGTTATGAAGAAGCTGCATCCCAGGGATTGATTGCAGGAATAAATGCGGCGTTTAAAATAGATGGATCCGACCCCTTTGTAATCAAAAGAAATCAGGGCTACATTGGTGTTTTAATTGATGACCTGGTCACAAAAGGAACAGACGAACCATATAGAATGTTTACTTCTAGAGCAGAATACCGAATCTTATTAAGACAAGACAATGCCGACTTTAGGCTCACGCCGATTGGGAAGTCGATTGGGTTAATCACCAAAAAGAGGGAAAGCAGATTTAATCAGAAAAAAGAATATACAGATGAACTGTGTGAGACGCTCCACAAAAAGAATATTTCCCCCGATGAAATCAACCACATTCTAGAAAAACTAGGAGAAAGCAAAATCAGTATAAACACACGATTATCCAAGATTTTGTCCAGACCCAAATTATCCTTTAAACACATTCAAAAAGCCAAATCCCTGAACTCATTTTTTAACAGAAACGGATTTGATTCTGAGGCAATAGAACAGTCTGAGATTCTGGTTAAATATGCTGGATATATTGAAAAAGAAAAAGAAAGTGTGGAAAAATTCAATAGACTTGAAAATATTAGCATCCCCGAAAAATTTAATTACAAAAAAATTCTCTCCATCTCAAGCGAAGGAAGGGAAAAACTAACGAAAATAAAACCAAAAACAATTGGACAAGCATCTAGGATTTCTGGTGTCTCACCGTCCGACATCAGTGTACTACTAGTTCATATGGGGAGGTAGGTTCCACGTGGAACAAGTTCAAATCATCCAATAAATTTTTTGAGACTTTTTTAGTATCAGTTTGGGTTCCGAGGTGCGTGAAACTTGCTTAAATCAAAGATTTTGCGTAAGTTGTTGATGGCTAGGGTTTTATGGTTTTATTTTTAAAAGACCGCAACAAAAAAAACCCCCCCCCCCAACAAAAGCCGACAAACACGGGGAGACAAGATGTTTTATATATGGTTTATCACATATATTTAGGCCGCCTGATGATTTAGGCTTTTTTATAAGCATCGAAAACAATGTCGACATTATGTTTGGGGGCCAATCCAACATGACAAGAATTACCCTCTAGCCGTTCTAACTAGAACACGGGCCATCAAAAAAACTACTCAACAGCAAGCTTTTTTACAGTCACCCCGCTCCCCGTTTCAACATAAACAACATAAACGCCTTTGGTAAAAGATGATGTGTTGACTGAAAACAAAGAACCTGGATTCAAACACAACGATTCACTAAGATACACCTCTTTGCCGGTCATATCATAAATTGAAATTCTTTTCGTGGTTTCCGAATTAACAACAATATTTAATACAGTATTTGCTGGATTTGGGAAAAGTTGCAAGTTGGAATCAGACACACTCACATCATTTAAGTCTGTGGTATCGACTTCTGTTATTTCAACATTAACAAATAGACACTCTAAAACACCGTCGGAATTATATTGAGTTAATACAATTTGTCCCGCACCTGTTCCATAGTTCCATTGTACTGCAATAGTGTTTTCTGTGGAAGAGGTGAAAAGAATTTCTCCGCCACTAACAGTCCACTCAGATGTGTTTGTAAATTCAGATGGGAATGTATATTGCCAAATAGACCCCTGTTCTACTACTGATGGACCAATAATATCCTCTGTTTCAACAGAAGCACAGGCATCAAAGTGTGCAATTATTGTAATCGGTGAAGATAAATCAAATATAATATCCGGATTGGCTGGGTCTAATAACGTTAAATCACCGTCAACAACTTCCCAATAAAAATTAAATAAACCGTTTCCAGCTCCACTAGCAGACAACTCAATGGGTAAACCAGAATAATACACCCCCGTCCACGGGCTATCCTCGGGATTAAGGTCAATAGAATTAACTTCAACTTCGCCGTCACCTTCAATAATAATTGTAATGTCCATGGCCTCAACATCATAACACTCCTCCATGCCCTCCACAAACTCATCTGAACACCGTTCTAAAATAAAATCTCTAAGCTCTTGCACATTATCTTCCCAGCCCGACACAGTTCCTCCCCATCGCTCAACCTGCCCTGGCATTTCAGGGGCAATAATATCAATCAGGCTATCCAAATGATTAATCATGAAATCACAACTAAATATGGTGTTTGATAAATCTGCATAACGATTAATATAGTCAGCAGTGAATTCATCATTATCAAATAAAGAATTTAAAATCGGCACATGACCCTGGCCCCCTGGATCACCCAATGTTTCTGGGTCACAGGGATCCGCTCCGGCGCCTGTATCTGGTATTCCGGTATAATTTATGTAATGTCCAAATGATGCGTCAAGATCCCACAAAATATAGCGCCATTTCTTTTTATCCCCCTCAGGATGTTTTCCTCTCCACCAGCCCGTGTTCCAGTTTAACCAATCCATACAAACCGCATAAGAATTTAGCACAAAATAATCTATTAAACTACCCGTGTTATATACGCTTTTGACATAATCATAGTTCGCCTGATCTGACATGTCGTTTTGCGTAATAAAATCAACAAGATTATCCCACTCATTTACAGTCGTATTGTCCCCAAACTCAACCCATGTTCCTCCCCATGTTTTTAAAAAATCAACATAACCTTTGGGCTGATCATAATAATAATCTAAAAAATCTCCGTCATCTACTTTTTCTCTTACATCATAGACTCCCCAGTATTCACCATTCACGTATAATACACACGACTCATGTGATCTTTCATCCATTCTTAAATCGCCCACTTGAGATAAAGAGTGCAGATAGGAATCCCTTATATGTGCTGGAGAACCAGGAGCCTCATTATAATTGTCATTGGCTCCCGCTTTTAAAATTAACCTTTGAAAAGAACTTCTGTCTTTAGTTGTAAAAAGCTGATCCCTTATAGCATAATTATATCCATATTGGTCTCTTGTTATGTAGTCAAAACCTCGCTGATCATATGCCCACGAATCATTACCGTGCTCATTAAACTCACCAACTGCTTCATCAAGTAAATTCCCTGATTGGTCAAAAAGCTCAAATGATCCAATTGGCCGCATCCAGCCATTACCATTTAATAAATTGTCCACATCTTCACCCGAAATAGAAATAACCAAAACAGTGTGGTCTACATTAATAAAATATGTATTTGTTTCTATAAAACTATTTAAAAAAGAATTGTTTTGGCTAATAGCTATAGCCTTAACAACAGTTGTGTTATCTATTTGTATAGTCCCGTCCCCCGCTGTCGAAAGCACGCCGCCTGCATCAACAGACCCATAATAAGTCGAGTTCTGATCTGGTGCACTACCATTTAAAGTGTAATAAATATCAACATTTGGAGAATCACATTCTATATTTAATTCAAGTGTATTTGCATAAAATCCGGCATCATAGTTAAAGGCGGGAGGGAACGCATATCCGAGATATGCCGTTTCTCCTGAATTCTGGGAGTTAGGGGTTGACTCAACAAAAACCGACCAGTCAGAAGCCCCATCGTAGGAACGACCAACGG
>NZWM01000028.1 GCA_002698365.1 Flavobacteriales bacterium
AGCTCTTTTTTTAGATAAATCAAGATTATAACTATTATCACCAACATTATCGGTGTGACCTATGATTGATATTTGTGTGTATTTTTTATTATCCTTAATTATTTCTGACAATCTATCAAGCAAATTTTTATATTGAGGTTTAATTGAATATTTATCAAAATCAAATAGCATATCTTCAATAACCAAAACAGGGCTACTATTTACCATATCAACATAATAAATATCAGTTCTACAATTATAGTCAAATGAACCAGACTGTTTTCCCTCAACTCTATAGCCATTTCTTAAATTATGTTCTCTAACACCCCCATTTCCGATCAATTGACTATTTACCTTATATGGCAATTTAGTCTCGGAGGCTAATACTGCTTTTAATTCATTATCATATAATTTAAATCCCCAATCATTAAATTCACCATTAATACCCTTACCCATATTAACAGGTTTACTCCAAGATGTCCATGAATTATTATCTAATCGCTTTGACACAAAAACATCATGTTCTCCAAAACCACCATGCCCATTAGAAGAAAAATACAACCTTTGTTTATCTGCACTCAAAAAAGGTGTTCTTTCAGAAAACGCAGTATTTACAGAAACACCTAAATTAATAGGCTGAGACCAATAGTCGTCTATTTTTTCACTCAACCAAATATCAGTATTTCCCCAAAAGGATCCATTATATGCCCATGCTTTTTGATGATAACCACCATTAAGAGGTTCTTTGTCTGTAACAAATAATAGAATTTGTCCATCATGTGAAATAAAAGCATCCGATTCAAAAAACATATCATTCACAGGTTGACCAAAATGCTCTAACTGTTTACTCTCAAGATTATAAAAAAAAATATCACCATTGTAGAGCCCTGCCCCGGTCCCACTTGCATCAACTCTATAAGCTTCCTCATAGATACCATAAATAAGTAAAGAATTGTTATAAAGACCTGTGACAGCTTGATGATTATTATCATTTAAGTCTTTCAATGGTATTGCATCTGTATATATACCATTTACTCTTTCACTCACCCAAATATCTTCTCCTCCATAGTTTCGTGTTTTTGTGAAATCAATTTTTGTTCCAAACTGACTAGTTCTATCCATACCCACAAAATACAATAATGATCCATCTTTATTTGGAACAGGGTGATATTCATTTTGTTTTGTGTTAATTGCCTTGGATAATTTTATTTTTTGATAAACAGTTTGTGCCTCCAATAAAAAAGTTGAAAACAATAAAACAAATAAAACATATCTACATTTCATTAGTAATAATGATTAATTAATAATAATAATATAAGAAAAAATATGGAGATGAAACACTGACAACAAAGACAAATTAACTAAACACAGCTTCTTCAGTTTTATACATTTTATTTGTAATCATTTTTATTAATTTCAGCATCTAATAGTATATGCTCTTTGTCAATATCATTTGTATGATTAATCATTCTATCAAACTCATCAGTTATTTCATGACCTTCCATAGCTAAGACAAAAGAAATCATAAGTGATTTATTACAACTCACTGCAAAATCCCATATCATGTCAGCTGCGAAATAACCATAAAAATCAAGCACTTTAATTGTTGCTTTTTTTAAAGCTTCGAAATCAGAAATTCTAACCACAAGTTGACCATGCATAAATCTCACAAAACCATTATTTTCTAACTCTATTTCAGCCCAAAAAAGACCTGGATAATTACTGTCAACATCTTCTATTAAGTAAGATAATTCAGCGGAGTTATTTTCATTAACCCAAACACTCTCTTCGCCCTCATTCAAAAGTGTTTTTTCTTTATTAGTTTCCTTGTCTAAAACTGTTAAAACTAATATACGATATCTTCTTCCTCTTAAAAAATGAATTATAGACACCCCGTCAATAGAATGAAGATGGATAACATTATTTTTCTTATCAACTCCAAACCAAACTATATGTTCCATATTATATTAATTTGCGACAAGTAATGACTTATGAATAGTGTGATCATCAAACATAAGTGAATAAAACATACTTTTATTATCCCTTAATCTAAATTCATTACCAAGAGCCACCCCCTTACAACTATCAACAGCGGCAACACCATTGTCAATATCAAAAAATGATGAATATAAAACATCCGAAACATCACTATTAGACAAAGTCTTTCTATTTGAAAATAAAGAATCCCACCTTGAAGATTGACGTGATCTTAAAAATAGAGAATCTACTTCAAAAGCTATTGAAATAAGAATTTTATCAAAATAATCACAATAAATTGATCTCCTATTAAAAATCTCACATCCCATTAATTCACCGTCAATAAAATATGCCAATCCATTTGCATCAGGATTCAAAACAAAACCCCTAACATATCTCTGAAAATCTTGTCTTTTAGCAGCAAACATATCAGAATGAGAACCTGTTGGAGCTGAAGATGTAGTGCCAGAAATACTAGCACACATACTAACATTATCCCAGACTTCACCTTGATCAACAAAATGTTTAGTGTGCGAAGGCATTATATTAGATTTAGAAAATATATTATCATGCTTACCCATTCTAATATTCTTAGCGGCTATCTCATCAGATGGTGAAAAATGTGGTGTTCTATCACTCCAACGCCCCTGCTCTACACAACTTACAGGTATAATTGATTTTGAATTAGGTGGCAATAATATAGAAGAATTTAGAACTCTGTTTTGCTTAGCTCACTTTAAAAGATCTCCATCCATCATAAAAACAGAATCTTCTGATTCATTGATAACTAATATGTTATTTACACTACCAGATTCAGATGTTTCTTTGATTGTGATATAACCCATAGACATCGCATTATGAAGACTGATATGATGAAATGTATCTTGAGGCAAGTGTTTAATTTGAGCAATAGTTAAATAATCATTATTTTTCACATCAATAGTTTGATAGACGCAATTATTTGTTTCATTCATAAGTATAATTTTTAAAATATTAATAATTCAAAACATGACTAATTCATGTTTCATGTATGCAAAAAATGCAATAAAATAGTGCTTAGATTATAGCAAATAACCTAATTTAAGGGAGTCAGTTTCTCCGTTAAGAATTAACAAATTCAAAACTTAAAATTGCATCCAAAAAAAATGTTTAAAAAAAACAAAGTGCCGGTGGATATGAAAAACAATCAAATCACAGAAAAAACCGGACATCAATAATAATACATTTAAGTAAACTTTTTATCTTTTAAAAAAACTCATTACCAACAGTCAGGTGTTAATAAGTGTGTTTAACTTTATTGTATATATCGCTTAACTACAGAGCCATCATCATAAATATATAAAAAAGATTGACCTCGAACTCCAGCACTAACTTCTCGACCAATTAAATCAGTAATCTTAAGTAACCGCTTATCTTTTAACATCATATCAGATACTAATGTAGATTGATCATTATTAGCCAAAAACGTTGACGATTGAATTACAAAATCACCGATACCATTAGGAACTCTTGCATAACCCATATCCACCTGCTGCTGACCAAATACAAACCCATCAATTATGTTAAAATTAGGATCTGTTAGATATAGTTCTTCTCCGGAAGAAGAAAGATTAAATGTTGCATGCAAATCTCCTTGTTCTTCTTCATCGTCATCAGCCCAAACAATTAAATACTCATCTGAATCAAGTGTAATAGAAGGAAATGTATACTTTCCTAAATCAGTAATATCATCACTCAAATGATAGTTTGATAAGTCAACTGGCTCATCACCCTTGTTATATATCTCTATCCAATCATCAAATTCTCCAAATTCATCAGCCACAGCATTATCATTGGCAGCCATAATCTCATTAATTACAATATCTGAAGTTAAAATTTCATAATTAACAGTATATACATAAAACTCAAACTCTGCCTTTTCTGGAGACAAAGAAACACCCTCACTATTGCCTGCTCTTATGTAATACTGAACATAATCACCACTAGATGAAAAAGGGATTATAAACGAATAAATATCATCTCCAGCCACAAGATCACCATCTAAGCCATCGTCATTCATTGGATAAGAGACGAAATTAAAATGATCTGACTGAGTTGTAACCATCAGCTCCACTTGATCTACATTTGTAATCTTTGTTGTTACAATAACGTCATCACCTGGATTTGGAGAAGAAATATTTTGAGAAACATATTCAATCTCAGGAACAGAAACATTCATTAATGGATGATTATTTAAAAAACTTGATCGTTCATCTAAAGTATTTAATATGCCACCAAACGTATTCCATGTGCCGTTAAAAAACCAGTAATCCTCAGATACATTTGTTTCAAAACCATCGCCAAAAAAAGTATTTTCGTCAAAATTATCAACTTCAGAAGCAAGACTACCAAGCTCGCTTACTCTGTTTTCTATAAAGTTTGTATTTACAACTTGATTTATAATTGTTCTTAAGTGAGCATCATAATTTTCTTTATACCTATCTACAGACAAGAGACTATAAACCAAAGGCCTACTCTCCTGATAAGGGTCAAAACCATAATATGGACTAGCTTCATATAAATTTATAGGGTCATCCCACCACCAAAACAGAGCTCCAATAAAAGATTCACTTACGTCCCATGGTATAATTTGAAATTGACCATTATTAGTTTGATAGAGATAATAATTTCTAATATTTACTAAACTATAAGTATCAGCATTTAATATTGCTGTATTCACAGCCAAATACCATAATACCCTATCAACATTTAAATATTTTTCTATATTGTCTATATCATTATTTAGTGTGTATATCATATCAATTAACTCCTTCCATCCCTTTTCACTTTTCAACTCATAGCTTTCATAATAATCTAAACTATCAATTCCTCTATAATCTAAAGCCGCAACTAAAGAGGTGTTTTCAACTCCAAAAAGATCCTGAGGCTCACATTTAAAAAAAACACCATCATTTTCATTAAAATGCTTATCCATAAAATCTAAATTAACAGATTCAGTGTTCACATATAAACCAAGAAACTCATCATTAACTTTTAACTTCATAAAGTTGGCCTGTGAAGCGGGAAGATACTCCCTATAAACAGAGAATCCAACAATTTCTTTTCGCATAGTTGGATCAAACAAAGCGTTGGCTAATTTAATTTTTTCATAACCCAAAACACTTTGTCCACCATTATATTCATTAAAGTCTATGTTAAAAGGAAGTTTAGGATTATTAACTGACCAAGGAATATAAAAGGTTGAATTACCTTTATATCTCACCGCAACACTATCAAAATATACTTCATCCATTTCAAAACTGGCAGCCTTTCGCAATTTAGTATTATCAAACCAAGACTGAATTAAAAATTCATTGTAATCAGAATCATAAAAATTAAGATTAAGATCTCTTATTATAAATTCATCAAACAAACCTCCCTGATTACCATATATTTCCTGAGAATCAAAAACATCTTGAGCAACCATAGCAATCGGAAATAAAAATAGGACAATTAATTTATGCATCACAAAATGAATTTTCAATATTATTTATGACACCAAAAATAAAAAATAAAACCAACAACAACATCTTGAATAATACACTATATTTATTAAATAAATATGAAATTTTAAAATAAATAATCTTATGAAAGCATATAAAGCAAGTTTAATAAACAGTCTGACATTAATAATCTTTGGCTTGTGGGGAGCAATGAGTTATTTTCAAGGAACTACAGAATCATGGACTCCTTTAATTCCTGTGATTTTTGGGGTAATAATACTCATATGCAATAATGGTCTAAAAAAAGAAAATAAAATAATTGCTCATATTGCAGTTTTACTAACTGTTTTGGTGTTCATAGGCTTATTTAAACCTTTTACCAGCCAAATAAACAAGGGTGATATTATAGGTGTTTCGAGAGTGGCAATTATGATGTGTACTTGTATAATTGCAATGGTAAGCTTTGTAAAAAGCTTTAAAGATGCTAGAAAACAAAAAAAATCATAAACAGATTTAAATAGATCAAATTAAATAGATGTTTTAGTCAATTGCTTGCATTTGATTATTAATTCCTCCATAATCTGCCCATTCCCAAACTTCAGCAATCTGATTATTAAAGAAGTTAATAGTCATATATCCTGAAAACTCAACCATATTTGTATCAACACTTAAAATAGCTCCATAATAGACTCTTACACTACCATCCACTTCATATGTTTTTTCATTAATACCCGGCAAATAAATAGAATGGACAATATTTAAAACGTAACCCATCGACTTCATCTGTTTTAAACTATCTAAATAATCGCTTTTAATAGTTTCCTCTCCCTTCTTATTGCCTGCAGGATAGGAATGGAAAATAAAATTGTTTGAATAGTATTTAGAAAGATTTAAATCTTGATTAGGATCTTCAAAAAACTTATTCTTTGCTTCTATCATTTCTTTAAAAACTAATAAATTATCATCATAATTTTTATAATGATCTACACACGAAAAAAAAAACAGAATTAAGAAAAGAAATATATTCTTTTTCATACTTATAAATTTAAATTAACACAATAATACTGAATTAATTATATATAAAAATTTACTAAATTAAATATGTTGACAATATATATTTACAATTATCTACTTTTTCAACTAATTAGATAAAATGCGTATCCTACAATAAACCGGAAGATGATCGGAGAAACCACCATACCAACTATCACGACCATAAGTTCTACTAGGATATTTTTCTCCCTTATTATTTGTATACAGCATCCAGTCTTTCGAAAAAGCTCCGGCTGATAAAACCCTGTTTCTTAGATTATTAGAGACAATAACATGATCTATAAAATTCCACTCACCTTTATAATTATACGAACCTGAATCTGCAACAATATCAGAAGACATTAGATTGAAAAAATCATTTTTCACTAACACATCTTTAACACTCTCATTAAATGGATAATCATTGAAATCACCCATAATAAGTACATTCTCATCCATTTTAATATTTGTTTTAATGTAATTTTGCAGTGTTTTTGCAGTAAATACTCTTTTATGATTGGTTGTTTCTACACCACCCCACCTAGACGGCCAATGATTAACAAAAACATGAAAAAATTCGTTTTGAAATTTCAATTTAACGTATACAATATCTCTAGTAGGTCTTGAAGATGCCGGATTATTTATCTCAATAAAATCATACTTTAACAATTCGAATTGATCATCAAATAAAATAGCACAATCAATACCCCTTTGATCAGGACTTTCTTGATGAATAATTGTGTAATTATGATGCTTAAAAAAAGGAGCTTTTAAAAGATCTTCAATAACTAATTTATTCTCAACTTCAGAAAGACCAATAATATTTGGCAATAAGCTATCATTAATTGAAGCAAAAACTTGCTCTAACTTATTTATTTTATGATTATATCTTTCTGAATTCCAATGTTTTTTTGAATTAGGAGTAAACTCATCATCATTTTTAATTGGATTATTAATTGTATCAAATAAATTCTCAACATTATAAAACATTACAAAGAGACTTTGCTCTGTACTTAATATATTATTTTGTGATAATAAGAAAGTTGGAAATAAAAGAAAAATAAAATATTTCATGTGTCAAATATACAAATATTATATCCAGAGACATTACAACAACACGAAGTAGAAAAATATCTACATATCGTAATTAAATTCTTGTAAATATTTTTGATAAATAGACTTGTTGACTTCTACTCTATCCCAACACTCTAAACTCAACAACTCTATTTTTTTATCAATTATTTGCTGAACATTAGAACGATACATTTTATATGAATAATAATCGGTAAGAGTATATGAGTTCCATTTGTTTTGCACATAAGAAACAGGGTTAATCCAATAACTAGAGAAAATTAATTGATTTTTCTGTTCATTTTGTTGCTCTATATCTTCAATGACATTTTTATTCATTTCATTAATAATAGCACAAACTGTATTACGTATAATTCTATTATCTATTTCATCTTCTTGACCATGTTTAGTTTCATTAAGGCCAGGATATATATCTACTAAACGATAATAAAGCGAATCTGTTGATAATTCAAAAACCTCATATGCTTCTTTCCTATTTACATCTAAATAATCCGTCATGTAATTAACGGGATATTTCATGCTTGCAAATTGATGAACGGAACCTGGAATAAGTACACACAACAACAACCAGGCACTAATCATTTTAAAAGCTATAGCACTACTACCGTGACTATAAATTGTAATGAAATAAAAAATAGTTGCAAAAAAAACAACATACAATGAAGACAATAATATTAAAGATCTTACTTGAGATAACTCGGTGAGTAAAGAATTATTAATAACAGATACAATTATAATAAAAACAATAACTGTAAAAATTAATAAAAAAACATAAAATAAAAAACGTATAAAAATCCATTTTTCAATAGCACCAAATTGAATAGTTATTAGTTTATTAAAACTAAAATCATCCTCTAGTCCTTTTATATTATAAGTTAAAATAATTAAGAGAACGGGTAATAAAAAAATAATAAGAAAAGAGAAATCAATATTTCCATTAACTAATCTTTCTGGATTAGAAAGCTCCTCTACCATATCATTATCATACGTAGAGCTCCAATTAGTAATTTCTTTATAATAGCCATATTGCTCCGCCTGCCCAACACCAAGAGGCAACAAGGACGAAGGATGCTTTAAAATATAAGTTGGAATGTAGTGTAAAGACCAATACGGGTCACTAACATCAACCCAAGATTTACTTTCTGGACCACTTTCACCTTCTTCAAACCACCTTAATACTTTTAAAACTTCATGCTTATTTTCTGTTTCTATATTTTGAATAGTCTGTTTTTGTTTAGTTTGCAAATCAAAACCATTATATATAGAGTAAGTACAAGCAAACACAAAAAATAAATAAGTAATAACCTTTGCTGGGGTTTTTAAAAAATGTTTAAACTCATATGAAAACACATAAAATTCTCTCATAAAATAATTGTTTTCTCAGATGAATATTTAAGCAAAAAAAGTAAACAAACAGACCATAGCAAAAGGAATAAAATATCTAAAATATATTTAGAAACAAAAGATAAAAAAACAGGAAACGAATAAGAAAAATCTTTAACTGATTGAAAAAACTCAGTGTCGGCTTTCCAACTTCTATCACCTGTTTTAGAACCACCAAAAGCATACTCATTATTAAGTTTTTTTATAAAAAATCTCCTGTAATTTTCTGCTTGCTTAAGAAAATCTAAATGATGAAACATATCTGTTCCAGCCGTTCCCATACTTAAACTTTGCACAGATGCAAAAGGATTAAAAAAACCACTTAACTGATAATTTCTTTTTTGTATCTCAAGCTGCTTATATAGATTGCCAAAATGCTTATCCCACACATCATTGCCATATTCCTCATCAGCTTGCATCAATATGCCAGAAAAATTAACTGGCAATTCTGA
>NZWM01000029.1 GCA_002698365.1 Flavobacteriales bacterium
CATCCGTCGTTTGCCCCAGCTTCAGATACTCCGTAGCCAGAATAATCGGAATGTGTTTCTGTAATTGTAATAGGGTTTTCAGGCTCAGTAATTTCTATATTTTCTATTGAAATGCTGCATCCATTTTGATCACTTGCCGTAACTGAGTATATTCCAGCTGCAATGTCAAAAAGATCGCCCGCAGTTGATCCATTAGACCATTCATATGTGTAATTTCCAGTTCCACCATTTATGATAATATCTATATATCCATTTGAATCTCCATAACATGACACCCCATAAGTGTTATAGTTAGAGTGTTCTTCAGAAATGATTAATGGCTCAGATTCTGTAATTTCTACTTCGATAAATGCTATACATCCGTTTTCATCAGTTGCCGTTATTATATAAGTTCCAGCACTTAGGTTTTCTAGGTCTTGTGTTGTTTCATCGGTGTTCCACAGATAAGTAATTTCTCCAGTTCCACCATTTGTGCTTACGTCAATCCATCCATTATTCTCACCATTACATTCAACACCAAAGCCAAAGTAGTCAGAGTGTATTTCAGAAATAGTGAGTTCTTCAGGTTCTGTGACAATATATTCAATTGGAATTTGACATCCATTAGAATCAGTTATTATTTCTGAATATGTTCCAGCAGACAAATTAGATAATATATTCACTGCATTAGAATAAGGCGCTGTTCCCCCTGTTATTGTTAATTCAGCATAACCATCATCACCTCCATTACACGAAACATTTGTTACTAAGATAGAGGCGGATAATTCATCTGGTTCTGAAACAGTAAATTCCACAGATGTTTCACAACCATTACCGTCTGTAATTGTGGTTGTGTATGTTCCAGCTGATAAACTAGTTAAATCTTCAGTATTATAAGGCACTGTTCCCCCTGTTATTGTTAATTCAGCATAACCATTATTTCCCCCACTACAAGAAGCATCTATTGTTGAGATAGAGGCAGATAATACATCTGGCTCTGCAACAGTAAATTCCACAGATGTTTCACAACCATTACCGTCTGTAATTGTGGTTGTGTATGTTCCAGCTGATAAACCAGTTAAATCTTCAGTATTATAAGGCGCTGTTCCTCCTGTTATTGTTAATTCAGCATAACCATCATTAACTCCATTACACGAAACATCTGTTACTAAGACAGAGGCGGATAATTCATCTGGTTCTGAAACAGTAAATTCCACAGATGTTTCACAGTCATTAGCGTCTGTAATTATAGTTGTATATGTTCCAGCTGATAAACTAGACAGGTCTTCGGTGTTATAAGGGGCTATTCCCCCTGTTACTATTAATTCGGCAGATCCTTGGTCTCCATTGCAAGAAACATTAGTTACTGATATAGAAGCAGATAATGCATCTGGTTCTGCAATTGTAAATTCCACAGATGTTTCGCAGTCATTAGCGTCTGTAATTGTAGTTGTATATGTTCCAGCTGATAAACCAGATAGGTCTTCAGTATTATAAGGAGCTGCTCCTCCTGTGATATTGACTTCAGCAGATCCTTGTCCCCCATTACAAAGAGCATCAGATACTAATGCAGAGGCAGAAAATATATCTGGTTCTGAAATAATTACATCAATAGTTTCACTGCATCCGTTGTTGTCAGTCATTGTGACAGAATATTCGCCTGCTTCAAGATTATTAATATTTGCAGTTGTTTCACCATTAGACCATTGATAACTATATGGTTCACATCCGCCACTAATTGATGTTTCAATTGATCCATCAGCTTCACCAAAACATGACACACCAAAACCACCATTGTAATTTTCAGCGGTGACCATATATGTGAGTGGGGGAGGATTGAAGAGTTCAATAGTCCCTCCAACACTTACCTCACATCCATTATCATCACTCACTGTTAGTTGATACATACCGGCATTTAATCCTGTGATAGTACTATTCGTTTCTTGAGATATAACTGAACCATTCATGTCAGACCATTGATACAAGTATGGTGGTGATCCACCAGACACATAACCTATAATAGAGCCATCTTCACCATCATCACAAGAAATATCATAGTTGCAGTTTTTTGGTTGTATCACTAAGCTATCAATTACGAGTTCTGGCGGAGCGCTTAATGTGATTTCAGAGGTTGCAGCACATTCATCATTTTCATTAGATAATTCTTCAGAATTATTGCCATCAATTTGATCATCCACCTGTACAATATAGACACCTTCTTCTAGATTAATAAATGTTCCAGCTGATTGCTGTTCTGCGTCTTCAATTAATTGACCATTTACTGTAAATAAAGTGTAAGTGTAATTCCCGGAGCCTCCAATAGCAGATGCACTAATCCAACCATCTGCGTTTCCCACACAACTTATTTCCCATCCACTGTAGTTAGAAGTAGTGATTTCACCACCAATTCCATCATTGTTATCATCAGATATTTCTACTGGATCAGGTTCAGTAATTGTTATTTCAACAGGTTCGCTTTCACAGCCAAACACATCTTTTACTGTTACCATATAAGTTCCAGCAGCTAGGTTGTTAGTGTTCTGTAATTCACCATCAATATAAGGACCATAGTATAAGTCTCCATTTGAAGCTAAAATTCCATTTACGCCAATCGTTGGAAATTGGTGTCCAGTAAATTGTGATATTAAGTCAAAACTACATGGAGCACCAAAACAATTTGATGTTGAGGTACTATAACCACATCCACCAGTAATAAAATCTCCATTCCAAATCAAACTCCCATTTTGATCTAAATAACATAATTGGTTACTATTATCTGCATCTACAAAAATTTCTATTATAGGCGGTTCTGTTAATGTGAATTGATAGCTTTCTTCACATGTTCCATCTCCTATACCATCTCCATCAGCATCATTTCCACTAGGGCCATATAATATTAAGGTGTAATCTCCAGCACTTAAATTATTAAATGTGATAATACCATCCATTACTCCATCTACATTATCTAATGCGGTTGATTCTGCTATGTTTTGGTTAGTTTCATTAAATAAAATGAAATTAAATAATGACGGGTTCTCATTTTGATTAAATATTTGATTGTCACTATCCTCTGCGCCACTCCAAAAACCACCACCTATTATGGTTTCTGTAACATTAATATTTATTTCACCGTCAGTTCCACCATTGCATGATATGTTATATCCGCATGTCATCCCATTTGGCAGTGGACCAAAAGGGTTCGGAGTTATTTCATCTCCATTTAGATCAGGTGCATAGTATATTTTTTTTTCTACACCACTTGCATCAATACTGAGGTCAAATTGTTCGTATACGTTAATTAAATTTCCTTCACCAAGGAAGGATGCGGCTGTACAATTCCCATCATAAACCTTAGCACCATATTCTTCGCCAGTTAATGATCCCGTTAAATTTGAAATCGTCATGCCTTGACCTGAGAAGCCATTTCCCCAAAAGCTTGAGTTTTCATTATTTGCACTTGATTGTGTTCCATACCAAGGAGAATTTGGGTTGGTAGATGTTATACCAATCAGTGAATTGTTGTAATACCATAAAACTTCTATGTCATCATCATCTAATTGTTCTCCGTTTAGGTAGGTGACATTAAGAGTTATTTGTCCATCGTTTTCTCCTGGACAGCTTTCGTGGATTACAGTTGCCTCAGCAACATAATCAATAGAAACATTGAAATCTTGCTCAAAAGTTTCAATGCAATCATCAAAAGGTCCATTTCCATTTATAGATGTAATTGCTATTTCTATGTCACTTACATTAGCTTCCTCATCTCCACTTGTTTCTAAGTCTACTTCAAATTCTTCTCCAAGAGCTGGTTGTAAGGTTCCGTTGATATATATATAATAATCATTAAATATATCAACAGGTTCTTGCCCTTCTTCCCAGGTGTATGTTGCACCACCACCACCAGAAACACCGGTTAATGTAATATATCCATTCCAACCTATACAAGGGGGGTCTTCTAAAATATAACTTACTTGAATTGGTTCATAGTCACTATCTGCCATAAAAACTTGTTCATCGCCAGATGTTTCTTCACTGTTATCAGTCATACAATTTTCGCTGTTGTTATCTTCACAGCATGATACACTTTCTGGAATAGTGAAGGTATTACAATTGCTACCATTGTATTCTATCGCAACAATACTTATTGTATAGTTATTTAAGTCAGCGATTCCTAGCTCTGTCCCAGTGAAATCTGCAACATCATTTTCATTTGCAATATTAATCGGATATGTCGCTTCTTCTTGTGTTTGCGTATTTGTAATAGTTAAATCTGCCACTAATGGACCATTAGTATTTACTGTAAAATGTAAATATCCATTAAAGCCGGCACACTGTGATACTTCAATTTCAAAATCTATTAGTTCGATTGACAAATCGGAGCAATTATTACCTCCATACATTTGTATTGATCCACATTCATAGATAGTCCCGCCACCGCCACTTTGTGATAACATAGGTGTAATTCCCATGATAATTAATATGACTAAAAGGCTAATTTTATGTTTTAAAATATAACTTAGATTCATCAATAAACTTACTATTCTTAAGATATAAACTAAAATACTTAAAAATATTTAAATAACAGATTGTTTTTGTGAAATTCTAGATAGGAAAAATGATTAATCCAATCACCTAAATTTATGTATTTTGCTGAAGGAGTTAATTCTATCTCTATTGGGTCATGAATATGTCCAAATATAAAGTAGTTGATGTTTTGTTTAGCAAGTATTTTTTCTGAATGAGTAACTAGTCCTTTTTTTAATTGTTCTTTATTAATTTGTCCTCCTTTTTTGCGACTTTTTCTTGACCATATTTGTGCTAGTTTAATACCTGTGTTGGGATGTATTTTTGAAAACATCCATTGACAAGTTTTACTTGCAAAGATAGATTTCAAAAATTTATATTTACGTCCCTCTTTACCTAGTCCGTCACCGTGAGTAATATAAAAAACTTTGTTGTTTATCGTTGTGATTAAAGGTTCTCGGTGTATAATTAATCCTAATTCTTTTTCAAGATATCCAAATGTCCATAGGTCATGATTTCCAGGAAAGAAATGTATTTTTACACCACTGTCCGTGAGCTGTACTAGCTTTCCTTTTAATCTTTCAAAACCTTTAGGAATTGCACGTTTATATTCAAACCAAAAATCAAAAATATCACCAACTAGATAAATCTCTTTTGCTGCCTTTTCAATGCTGCTTAGCCATTGACATATTTTTATTTCTCTTTTTAGGCTTTCTTTTTGATTTGGACTGCCAAGATGAAAATCAGATGCGAAATAAATTTTATTCTTGGTCATCTCTTATCTAATATGCTGTTTTATTTTCATCTCCAAATCTAAGCCTCTTAGTTTTTTGGCTATTATGTTCCCTTCTGCATCAATTAGTACTGTGTGAGGTATGGAGTTGAAATTATATAGTCCTCTCACTTTTGTTTCCCAACCTGTTAATTCACTTACATGTATAAAGTTTGATAAATTATCGTTCTCAATTGCATTTAGCCAGGCTTTTTTAGGATCTTTTTGCCTTGCAGTTCCATCTAGTGAAACACTTAGTATTTCAAAATTTGAATTAGCATATTTCTTATGAAGTTTTACCAGTTTTGGATTTTCCTTTCTGCAGGGTCCACACCAAGAGGCCCAAAAATCTATTAGTACTAATTTGCCTTTTAAATCTGACAAAGAGATTAGGTTACCATTTATATCTGGCAAGCTGAAGTTGGGAGCGGGTTTTCCATTAGCTAATGGATCAGTTAGATATCTGTTAATTTGTTCTTCTAATAACTTAATGTGAGTTGAGTTTGGGAAGTTAGATTGTAAATTTTCTAATACTTTTTGATAATCATCTAAATCTTCATCTAATGTTAAAATATTTAGAGATCTACTATATTTTTGAAACAAAGGAATTAAGCAAACTTTAGATTTTTGGTTTTCTTCTATAAAATTTTTGAGAAATTTTCTATGTTCTTGTAATTTATTAAAAAAATCTTCTCTTGATTTTGCTAGCATGTTCTCAAAATTTGGGTTTTGTCTTTTATTTTGTAAGTTTTGTGTAATCGAGTCTTCGAAGGCCATTAAATCAGATAAAGCTTCATTTAATTGCATGATCTTAATAGATCCATCAGATCCTGTAATGGTGAGGTTTTGTTGTTTGAACTTAATTTCAATTTTTTCTCCAGCATCAGCTAATAAATCAATAGATGATCCATCATGAAATCGCAATCTAAATAACTCCTCTTCCATTAATACTTTTTCAAATTTAAAAACACCGTTTTTTATACTTGTTGTATCATGTATTTGATCTCCTCCCGGAGCCATGATTAATAAAATCGCATCTCCTACTCGATCTGTTTCCCCTATAATAGTAAAGCTTTCTTTGTTATTGCTACATGAAATAATTAGTAAAAGGACTAATGTTATAAATAGTTGTTTCATTATTGCATTAATTTATTTTTTAGCACTGTATTTATTGTTTTCGGATTTAATTTCCCTTTTGTTTCTCTCATGATTTCTCCCATAAATAGACCTAGTAGATTTTTATTTCCGTTTTTATATTCCATTACTTTTTCGGGATATTTTGCTATTACTTTTTCAACTAGATTATCGATGCTTTCCTGGTCATTTTTTTGTATCCACCCTTTTTGTTGAGCTATTTGATTAGGTGACATAGTAGTGTTTGTCATTTCCGGGAATAATTTTTGAGAGACTACAATGTGGCTAACTTTATTATCGTGAATCATCTCTGCTAATTCTGCTATATCCTGTGGTTTGATATCAATTTCATTAATTGAAATAGAATTTTCATTAACGTAAGATTTCATGGTGCCCATCATTAAGTTTGCGACAGTTTTGTATTTGTTTGTGTGTTTTACAATTTTATTAAATAAATCAGAAAAATCTTTGTTTTCAGTTAGTAAGTTAGCATCATAATCACTCAATTTATATTTTTCAGTATACTTGAGGTATCTTTCTTTTGGTAGGGTAGGCATGTCTTTTTTGATACGACTTATCAGTTCATCTTTTATAATTACAGGAGGAATGTCTGGTTCTGTAAAATACCTGTAGTCATGAGCTTCTTCTTTGCTTCTGAGTATTGTGGTAGTATTTGTTGAAGCATTATAATTTCTTGTTTCTTGATCGACATTAAGTGCATTAGTATATGCTTTAATTTGGCGCTGTGATTCTAGTTGAATTGCCTTCATTACATTTTTCAATGAATTGATGTTTTTGACTTCTACTCTATTGAGTAATTTTTTTGATCCTTTTGGTCTTACTGATATATTAGCGTCACAACGTAAACTCCCCTCTTCCATGTTTCCATTTGAAATATCTAAATATCTAACTAGTTTTCGAACCTCATAGAGATACGCATATGCTTCTTCTGGAGACCTTAGTTCGGGTTCGGAGACTATTTCTAATAAAGGTACTCCGGCTCTATTTAAATCTATTAATGAATAAAATGGATCTAAGTCGTGTATACTTTTTCCTGCATCTTCTTCCATGTGTATTCTCGTTAAACCAATTTTTTTCACTTTGTTGTTAGTGTCTTTGATTTCTACATGTCCGCCAGTGCAAATTGGTGTTGTGTCTTGTGTGATTTGATATCCTTTTGGTAAATCAGGATAAAAGTAGTTTTTTCTTGCGTATAAATTATATTCCGTTATGTTGCAATTTAAAGCTAGTCCTAGTTTAATTGCACTTTTTATGACTTCTTCATTTATTTTTGGAAGTGTTCCGGGATATCCTGCTGATATAGGACTAACACAGGTGTTGGGGTTTTCACCAAAAAGATTAGGGTCTGTGCAATATGCTTTGGATTTAGTTGATAGTTGAACATGAACTTCTAATCCAATAATAGTTTCATATGTATTGTTATTCTTCATTAATATTTTATAATTCTTTTCTCAAAGCTTTCACTTTCGCTATTTATTTGCATTATGTATATGCCCTTTGATAATTCACTTAATGGTATCTGAATATCTTTTTCAGTTGTTTTTTTTGAAATAATGTTCTTCCCAAGAACATCATATATGTGGATTGTTTTTTGATCATTCGAAACACTTTTGATGTTGATGTAATTATAAAATGGATTGGGGAATATGTTTTCCCTCATTACCTCTTTTATGTTAGAGCTTGATTCTTCAAGTTCAAAAATAAATAGTCCACTTTGCATATCAGACACTAATATTATTCCGGATGGAAGGAGAGGGTATACACCCCATGCTCCTTTGTAACTTGTGCCATTGCTTTCTGTGTAAGTGTCATAGCTGGCAACATATGTTGGGTTTTCAGGGTTGGAAATATCCCAGATCCATAACCCATCATAGTAATGAGATACATAGAGTAAATCATTTTTTATTATTAGATTATGTGGAATTGAATTTTCATAAACATCAGATAATAAGGTGGTGTTTATATTTATTTCAGAGGGATTAGACACATCACAGATCTTCATTTTATATCCATGGTTTTCATCAGCAAACACATATGTGTTGCCATCCTCTGTTAACCATCCAGAATGATTGTATCCTTGATATGGATAGTCAGTTAAAGAGCCTAATGTTTCAGGATTATTTAAATCTGAAAAATCTACAATATGTAGTCCGTTATTGCCACAATTTAAATATCCAATATTATTTTCAACATAAATATCATGCACATATCCATGTGTGTTGAAATCTGTTATGTAAGTAGGGTTTGTAGGATTTTCAAGAGAAATAATACATAAATAATTATTGTTGCCATATACTTTTCCGCCACACACATACATTAGTCCTGTGCCTTTGTCAATAAAAATATTATGAGCTCTTGTAATAATGTCATTAGAATCATAAACAACATTAACCGAATTAGGTAAATTACTTAAGTCCATAATTTGCAAAGTGCTGGAATTCATTTCGTCGGCAACGGCATATAAGTATCCATTATAGTCGTCAAAATCTCTATGTACAACATCAGGACTTGTAGAGCCACCATCAATACTTGCTACCAGATAACTATTGACTGGTTCTGTAACATCAAAGATATGGGTTCCTTGAGTTGTGCCAATTACAGCAAACTCGTGATCATTTTGGATAAAACCCCATATTTCATTATAGATATTTCCAACCCAATTGTCACCACTAATTCCAGTATCATCAGACCATTGATATAATAATTCTAGATTATTTTGTTGAGTAAAAGAATTAAAGAAAATAAATGAGAGAATAAATAAGAAGTAGCTTTTTTTCATTTTATTTTTTTTTAGATTTTTCAAAGTTAAGCAATTGCTTGTTAAAATTAGATTTATCATTAGTTATAAAGTCTATTTCAATTTGAATGCATATTAATTTAAAGTGTTTTTTTAATGTTTTTTTATGATTTTCTGATAATCGATAATAATCTTTTTCAGTCAATAATAAATCTTGGGATAATTTTTTTTGTGTTTTAATTTTTATAAATTTTCTGATGTCAGATGTTCTGAAGTTATAATGATCAGCAAATTTCAAATGAGTATGGTGAATTTTTTTGTTCGATAGAAAATCTAGCAATTTAATTGGGTTTTCTATTCCTGTTATTAGGAGGTGTTTTGCTTGCGGGTTTGGTGTGTATTGTGTGAATGAATCTGTGTCTATGAAAACATGTTGTTTAATGATGGAAAAATAGATTTTTTGATCATCGGTTAATTTAAGTTCTTTTTTGACAGTCTCCATCATTTTTTTTGTAATGTCTTCAGGACACTTTGTAATGATTATAATGTCAGCTCGTTTTATTTCTTTTTTATGTTCTCTTAACGAACCAATTGGCATAAGGCAGTCTTGTGTTAAAAGTTTATCATACTCAGTTAATAATATATTTATATCTCTATGTAATTTTCTGTGTTGATATCCATCATCTAAAATAATTATTTCAAGTTTTGGATTATGTTTGAGCAGTTGTTTTACACCATTAACTCTGTTTTCATCTGTTGCGATGGTGATGTTTTTCAATTTATTATATAATTGCGAACTTTCATCACCTATATCAAAAGATTGATTAGTGTCTTTTTGAGCTAAGACAAAACCTTTTGTTTGACGGCCATACCCTCTACTTAAAATAGCAATATTATAGTCTTTCAGTAGTTGTGCAGTATACTCTACTAATGGTGTTTTTCCAGTGCCTCCATTTTTGATATTTCCTATTGAGATGATATACGGCTCCATTTTATATGTTTTGAATATCTTTTTATTATATAATACATTTTTTACACGTATTATGACGGAATAGATAATTTGAATAGGGAATAATATATATATCACAAACCTCATATTAATATAAAGACTTATTTTTGCACTAATATAACAACCCAATAAACATGAAATTATTTGAAATATCAAATTATTTAGACACAAGAGTTCCGCTGGCTTTCCAAGAAGAGTATGATAATTGTGGTTTATTAATTGGTGACAAAGATCAAAAAATAAATTCTGTTTTAATATCTCTGGATTGTACTGAGGAGGTGCTAGATGAGGCCATTCAAAATAAACATAATTTAATTGTTGTGCACCATCCTATTATTTTTCAAGGTGTTAAAAAGATAATAGGTGCCAATTATGTGGAAAGAATAATTAAAAAAGCTATAAAGCATGATGTCGCAATTTATGCTATGCACACTAATCTAGATAATATTTATGATGGAGTATCTTTTCAGATAGCTAAAAGAATAGGGTTAAAATATCCACAAATCTTAAAGCCAAAAACAAATTTACTAACGAAGTTAAGTGTGTATTGTCCACAATCTCACATAGATAAAGTGAAAAATGCTTTATTTAATAGTGGTGCTGGTAAGGTCGGAGAGTTTTATGATCGATGTGCTTTTGTTTCTAATGGAATTGGTTCTTTTAGGCCTTTAGATGGCGCAAGTCCATTTTTGGGAAAAAGTGGAAAAGAATCATTAATTGAAGAAGATGAACTTGAAGTAGTTTTCTATTCTTATTTAAAGCCAAAAATAATATCTGTGTTAAAGCAAGTGCATCCTTATGAAGAGGTTGCATATACATGTGTGGAAATAGATAATTTTTCATTTTGTGGATCAGGTGTTATAGGTGATTTAACTGAAGCTGTATCGTTAGTCCAATTTCTTTCTTATGTGAAGAAAAAAATGAACACCACAGTTATTCGCTATACTCAAACCAACAATAAAGCTAAGATTCAAAGAGTGGCAGTATGTGGAGGGGCGGGTAGTTTCTTGTTGCAAGATGCTATTCAAAATGAAGCAGATGTTTTTATTAGTTCTGATTTTAAATATCATGATTTTTTTGATGCTAATAATAAAATTTCAATTCTAGATATTGGTCATTATGAAAGTGAATATTTCACACAGCAGTTGATTTTTGATATTGTTAAAGAAAAATTTTCTAAATTAGCGGTCCATTTAACAAAAGTATGTACTAATCCAATTTTATATTATTAAGATATGTCTAAGACAAAAACAACAGATACTAATTATTCTCCAACGATGGTTAGTGATAAACTTGAAGTTTTATATGAGTTGCAAAATGTAGATTCTCAAATTGATAAAGTCAGAGTTTTAAGAGGCGAGCTTCCATTAGAAGTTGAGGACTTAGAGGTGGAAATCAAAAAATTAAATGATCGTTTAGAAAAACAATCTGATATAGAATCAGAATTCAACAACTCTATTGTGCTGCAGGAAAATAAAATTAAGGAGGCCAATGCTTTGATAAAAAAATACGAAACTCAACAAATGAAAGTGAGGAATAATAGAGAATTTGATGCTATTAATAAAGAAATGGAATTTCAAGGCTTAGAAATTGAGTTAGCAAACAAAAAAATCAAAGGTGTTGGTGTTGAGCTTGAAGAAAATGCTGGTAAAATCAAATTAATAAAAGCGAAAATTAGAGAGAGAAAAAAGCATTTGAAAAAGAAAAAGACAGAGTTGGATTCAATAATTCAGTCTACAGAAAAGGAAGAAGCTAAGTTGTTGTCTAAAAAGAAAAAAGTGTCGAAGTTAATTCCAGATAGTTTGATGAGTAGTTATGACAGTATAAGGTTAGCTTCTCGAAATGGTCTTGCTGTTGTTAAGGTGAGCCGAGGCGCATGTGGCGGCTGCTTTAGTAGTATAACTTCGCAACATCATTTAAATATTAAATTAAGAAAAGAAATTTATTTTTGCGAAAATTGTGGAAGGATTTTAGTTCCAGATGACATCGATTCAAAATAATTTATTTAGAATTTATAGCTACAGCTAATAATGACAGATTGATCTGCTATTTTTAAGTTAGCAGTTTGTGAGCTATTGTTATTTTCGATATTGCCATATAGTGGGTAATCTTCTTTTGACATTGAGTGAATAAGTGCGATGTCAAAAAAATATTGATCTTTTTGAAACCCTATGCCCCCAGAAATATATTCTTTTGCCCCATCATTTAACCCATCTTTAAATGGACTACCAAAAATTGCATAACCTCCTCTAATTCCTATGTTTTGAATCTTGATTTCAGCGCCCATTTTAATGTTCTGTGTTTTTCTATATAAATTTAGTATGTTGTTGTTTTCATTGCTAAATTGATAAATGGTCGAATTTAAATTAGCACTACTATAGTTAACATTTTCATAATCAAATGTTAAAAATCCTCGTTTTTGAATTATAACTCCAATACTAGCTATTGACTTTGAAGGTGTGTTTAGTTGATATTCGAAATAATTAAGAGGTGATGTTGCTGTCCATCTTTCTTCTATGTTCTGATCTTCTATGTTCTGATTTATAAATGTGGTTTGCAAATTAGTTTCATATGTTTCTTGTAAGGAGTTATATGTTCTGGAATGATATGCCCATCCTAATCTCACAAAATAGCTTGGTTTTAAAATAGCTCCAATTTTAAAATTCATTCCTTGTCCTGTAACACTTAGGCTTTGATTATAATTAAATGATTGTAAATCACCCCATTCATAATTATTTTCGTTATTGTCAAATCCATCTTCAATATATTCATTGTATTGAGAAAAAGAAATTTCGCTGAATCCAACACTCATTCCGATAAACATAAAGTCTTTGTATGCGCCTGAGAACGAAATGTCTATGTCATTTATGTAGCCACTTTCTAATATGTTAGCATATTGATTTTGTCCTATAGTGTGATTTGCTGTTTCATATTGTGTTGTATTTATTAATGTGTCAATAAGAAAAGTTTGATATGCTAAATAATCTGAAAACCCATTTAAATCGTCGACTGTCAAACCATTTGCATTTTGTGCAAATTCACTAATTCTCGAGCTTTGTTCGTTATATCCAGTTATTCTTAGAGCTTTATTTAAGTCACTTTTTTGATTAAATGAAATAGACATATTAATTCTATTCCAATTGTTATCTAACACCATAGATTTTACATAGCCAAAATTTTGTAAATCGAGTTGATATCGGTCTATAGTATTAGTTGAGTTATAATAATTAGACTGAATAGATTCATTAGTATTAATCAAGCTAATTGAAACTTCATCAGTTCTATATATTCCTAGTGCAGCGGGATTTGAGTGAATTGCGCCAATGTTTCCTCCCAATGAACTAAACGACCCTCCCAAAGAAGATACTCTAGCTGTAGTATAATTATCAAATAAAGAATATCTTAACGCGTCTACTTCATTTTGACTATATGTAATACAAAATAAAGAGAAAAAAAATAATAAGAAATAGTATTTTTTAATCATGTTATTTAATTTATTTTCTTCTGTTTCCTCTTGAGTTTGACCCTGCTCTTGAGTTTGACCCTGCTCTTGAGTTTGACCCTGATAATGATCTGTTATTCTGTCTTTTTGAATAATTGTTCCCGGAGTTTTTAGAAGAATTAGTGTTTTTATTATTAGTATACTTTGATTTTGATGACTTACTACTGTTATGAGATTTGGTTGGTGTCACTATCTCATTAATTATCGTTTCAAATTTATTTCTATTAGCTTTTTTCTTCTTTTGAGAAATTGGCTGATTTATTTTGTGTGAAGGTTCTTGTAAAGTGTTTATGTTCGATGTTGGTTTTTTAGTACTTGTTTTAGCTATTCTATTTAAATGTGATGAGTTATTGGTGTTGATATTGCTAATATTTGTGTTGTTTGAATTTCGGTGACCATAAGAGATATTATGATTAGTGTTACTAATTGCAAATCCGAAATTACTTCCATAATGATGATGACCAGGGTAGTTCCATCCATATCCCCAATAAGGATTATGCCATCCATATCCCCAATAAGGATTATGCCATCCATATCCCCAATAAGGATTATGCCATCCATATGGATCTAATCCATAGTGTAGTCCCATTCCCCATCCATAATTGTGATAATTTATTGTGTATCCCCAGCTTGGATAATGCCAGTTATGCCAAGTCGGAGAGCTCCATCCATAATCCCAGTAATAATCTAAGTAATAGGGGTTGTGAAATTTTCTAATTCGATCTTCAAAAGAAATTTCTTCTCCCCATTCTGAATCTACACTGTCAGTATTGTCAAAATCTTCATTCCATTCTTCATCTACGGAGTTGGCATATAGAAAACTATAATCAACTTCTGTATCATTAAAATATAAATCATCTACAAATTCTTGCGTGTACGCCATGTGAGCCCCTAAAAATAATGTCAGAATAAAAAAAATAGATTTAAAAGTTTTCATATAATAAGTATTTATGCCAGTTAAACGTAAAATTACAAGTTTATTTTTTAATTTTAAAAAAAAATAAATATCGGTATCATTTACTACAATAATTATACCAAACCATTTTATATATGTCTAAAAAAATAACAAAAAGATCAGAAAATTTTTCAAAATGGTATAATGATATCGTTCTAAATGCAGATTTAGCAGAGAACTCAGGGGTTAGAGGTTGTATGGTTATTAAGCCTTATGGTTTTGCAATTTGGGAAGAAATGAAACAAACGTTAGATAAGATGTTTAAGGAAACAGGACATGTGAATGCTTATTTTCCCATATTTATTCCAAAATCTTTTTTCACTAAAGAGTCAAATCATGTAGATGGCTTTGCAAAAGAATGTGCCATAGTTACTCATTATAGATTGAAAAATAGTGATTCTGGAGAAATTATTGTTGATGAAAATGCAAAATTAGAAGAAGAATTAATAGTAAGACCCACATCAGAAACTATTATTTGGGATACTTATAGAAAATGGATTAAGTCATATAGGGATTTACCATTGTTAATTAATCAATGGGCAAATGTGGTGAGATGGGAAATGAGAACAAGACTTTTTTTAAGAACTTCGGAGTTTTTGTGGCAAGAGGGACATACTGCTCATGAAACTCAAGAAGAGGCTCTAGATGAGACAAAAAAAATATTGTTTATATATAAAAATTTTATTGAAAACACATTAGCTGTACCTGTATTATATGGTTTGAAAAGTAATAATGAAAAATTTGCAGGAGCAGAACAAACTTACTGTGTTGAGGCTCTTATGCAGGATGGTAAGGCTTTACAAGCTGGGACCTCTCATTTTTTGGGTCAAAATTTTGCAAAAGCATTTGATGTTAAATTTGCAAGTAAAACAGGAGGTTTAGAATATGTGTGGGCTAGTTCCTGGGGTGTTTCTACCCGCCTAATAGGCGGACTTGTTATGACGCATTCTGATGATAATGGATTGGTGTTACCACCAAAACTTGCCCCATATCAAGTCGTATTAATACCGATATATCATAATGATCAAGAATATAAAAATGTAACAGCTGTTATGAAAGGCGTTTCAGAGACATTGAGGGCCAAAAATATTAGAGTAAAAGAAGATTTTAGAG
>NZWM01000030.1 GCA_002698365.1 Flavobacteriales bacterium
ATAGTGTTTCATTAAAAAAAACATCTGTTTCTCCAGGAAAACCTACAATAACATCTACACCTATGCATACATTGTGGATTTTAGAATTGATTTCCTCTATTAAAGCCTGATATTTTTTTGTCAAGTATCGTCTTTTCATTGCTTTTAATATAGTATCACTGCCTGATTGTAGAGGAATATGAAAATGTGGCACAAAAGTATTTGATTTACTAATTAAATCAATTATTTCAGATGTTATTAAATTAGGTTCGATGGAGGATATTCTCACTCGGATATTATCTATTAAGTCAATTTCTTTGAGTAAGTCTATTAGTTTTTTATTATTTTTTGTCTTAAAATCTCCAATATTGACCCCGGTTAATACAATTTCTTTAATACCGGTTTTTTTTAATTGATTTATTCTTTTAATTATGTTATTGATTTCATCACTTCTATTGATTCCTCTTGCTAGTGGGATTGTACAAAATGTACATTTATAATTACAACCATCTTGTATCTTTAGAAAAGATCTTGTTCTATTTCCAAATGAAAATGCAGATCTGAAATCTGTTAATTCAGTAGTGTTCGTTTGTATGATTTTTGCCTTTTCATTTTTTGAGTAATCAGACAGATATTGTTGTAATTTAAACTTTTCATTATTTCCAAGTATTAAATCTACACCTTTTATTTTTTGTATTTCTTTTGGTTTTAATTGTGCATAACATCCCATGATAATGACTCTTGCCTCCTGGTTTTGTCTTAAAGCCTTTCTGACTAGGTATTTACACTCTTTATTAGCATTTTCTGTTACTGTGCATGTATTAATAACATAGATGTCAGCTATTTCATTAAAATTCACTTCGTTAAACCCATTATTTTTTAAATCATTTGCAATAAATGAAGTTTCCGAAAAATTTAATTTACAGCCTAATGTATAAAATGATATATTCATGATGTGCAAATATAAAACAAATAGAATGTGAAAATAAGATTGTGATAGTTATATTTGGTATTCTTTTAATATTTTTGAAATGACTAATTTACTTGTAATTATCTGGACAATTTGGGCTTTTTTGATTACTCTTCTCATTTTTATAATTCTTTTTCCAATTAATCTTTTTTTTATTTTTTGTTTAGGCAGTGTGGGAAACAAGATTTTTATGAATTACATGTATTATGTAGCTAATATTTTACTTTTTTTCTATGGTATGAGAAAAGATATTAGTGGTGCTTATCCCTTTGGTCATCATGGACCATGTGTTTATGTTATTAATCATAAATCCTATTTGGATGTAGTTATTATTGCCTCTATAGTTAATCCAAAAATTAAGTATCTGGGTAAGGCTGAAGTCTTTAATTGGCCGTTGTTTGGTCTTATTGCAAAACACTCAGGGCAAATACCCGTTCAAAGAGAAGATAAAGCTTCTCGACAAAGAGGATATGATTTAATGAAAGAAGCAGTTTCAAATGGTTTTTCTATTATATTATTTCCAGAGGGTGGTTGGAAAAATAAAGGAGATAGTAAATCATCGAATCCTTATAATTTAAAGGAAAACCAATTATTGCATCCATTTAGAAATGGTGCATTTCGACTAGCTCTTGAAGCCAAAGTTCCAGTTGTTCCGATTGCATTGTTTAATGCGCAAGACAGGTTTTCTGATAAAAGTATGAAGGTGATTCCTGGAAAAATTAAACTTCATATATTTGATGCTATAGATTCTACATTATTTAAAGATCCACTTATTTTAAACCACAAATGTCATAATATGATGTTGAAAGAAATAGAAAATTATAATTTATTAGATAATGCTGATGCATAATACATGGAAAAATTAAAAAAATGAAGATAAAAGTATTTAAATTACGATGATTTGGAAATGTAAAACTTATGGTTCTTTGTCAATTGATGAATTATATCAAATTCTAAGGGTTAGACAAGAGGTTTTTGTTATTGAACAAGATTGCAACTATTTAGATGCTGATAATTTAGATAAATACTCTGTTCATTTATTATGTTATAAAAAGGATATTTTAATTGCTTATATGCGAATCTATACCAATCCTAATAATTCTAGTGAGGTGTCTTTTGGTAGAATTTTAGTAAAAAAGAAATTTCGAGGAATGGGACTAGGCAAAGAACTTGTTCAAAGAGGTATTAATCTAAACGTAGATTCGTTAAAAAACAGAGTGATTAGTATGTCTGCACAAGTTTATTTAGTAAAATTTTACGAAAAACTTGGTTTTCGAATTCTTGGCAAAGAATATCTAGAGGATAAAATACCACATATAAAAATGATTAGGCGTGAAAATGGAAAAGATATGTTATAACGGAAAATATATTGCAAAATCCAATTTTTTTTTATCTTCTAACAACAGAGGTTTTAAATATGGAGATGCTTTTTTTGAAACAATTAGATGCTTTTTAGGTAAACCTTTGTTTTTTGAAGAACATTATTTTAGAATGGCAAGTTCTTTTGTTATAATGAAAATGGATGTGCCTTTAAATTTTGATATGGATGTGTTTCAAAAGCTTATTCAAGATTTATTAATTGAAAATAAATTAGATCAGCAATCTGCTAGGGTTAGAATTACTTTTTTTAGAGAAGATGGTGGGTATTACTTACCTACTAAAAAATCTGTCAATTTTATTATTGATTCAGAGCCTTTGGATGATTCTAAGTATTATTTAAATGCAAATGGCTTAAAGATGGGTATTTATAAGGATAACTACATCGAAAGTAATAGTTTGTCTCAATTGAAAAGCACTAATAGATTGTTGAATATAGTTGCGGCTATTTATTCTAAAGAAAATAATTATGATGATGTTTTGTTAATGAACAATAGTCGTAATATTGTTGAGGCTACATCTGGTAATTTATTTGCAGTTCATGATCAAATAATATTTACACCCCCAATACAAGATGGTTGTATTGATGGTGTGATAAGAAGAGTTTTATGTGCTAATAAACAATTTAGTATTCAGGAAAAAAGTTTATCCTATTTAGATATTGTAAATGCACAAGAAGTTTTTATTACAAATGTTATTTCTGGAGCCAAATGGGTTGGAAAAATAAATAATAGTAATTATGGTCAACAAAAAACGATTGAGATTGTGAATTTTTTGAATTCTCATTTATTAGTTTAAGTGAATTTCTCCTCCTCCAATTTTACAGGTAGTTGGAGCAGTCGCCCATACTTTATACTCTTCATCTATTTCAATTAGTAATTCAGACCAATTGATAGTGTCATTAAATCGACTTGTTTCTATTTTATGGATAATCCAGGACCCATCATATATTTCTGCTTGTAATTGATGTGGTTCCCACCCACAGTATCCCATAAAAAAAGCAATTTGCTTAGATCTTATTTCATTGTTTTGTAACCCTTTGATTACATCTTCAATATCACCGCCCCAGAAAACTCCGTCTTTAATTTTTTGAGAATTATGTATTAAATCTGGATATGTGTGAAGAACAAATAAGGTGTTTTTTTCTACAGGTCCTCCATTTTTTATTTTTATGTTATGCAGTTTAATATCCTTTAAGATTTCGTGTAATTCAATTGTGGTTTTTTTATTAATAATAAAACCAATTGTCCCGTTTTTATTGTGTTCTACCACTAGAATAATAGTTTTGTCAAACCTTTCATCCTCTATAAATGGTTTTGATATTAATATTGTTCCTGGTTCAATTGAATTTTTCATATTGTTAATATATAAAATATTTTATATTAAATTTAATTGATATAATTATTCTAATATGAAGAAAATAGAAAATCTTAGAACAGACTATAAATTGAAGCAATTGAATAAATCTTCTCTTGAATCATGTCCAATCGAGCAGTTTAAACTTTGGTTTAGTGAAGTGTTGGATGTAATTGTTGAGCCCACGGCGATGGTTCTTTCAACTTATTCACAAAATAAAGGTGTTAGCTCAAGGGTGGTTTTGTTAAAAGATTTGAAAAAAGATGGTTTTATTTTCTATACTAATTATAATAGTTTGAAATCAGAGCAAATCAAAGTAAATCCTTATGTGAGTTTGTTGTTTTTTTGGCCAGATTTCCAAAGACAGATTCGTATAAATGGTTTAGTGAAAAAAATCAGTCATCAGTCCTCTGTTAATTATTTTAAAAAAAGACCTAGGGAGTCTCAAATTTCAGCTTGGGCTTCTAGTCAAAGTAGTGTAATTGAGAATCGCTTCATGTTAGAGTCATTATTTCACGATTTTGAAAAAAAATTTCAAAATAAAACTATTTTAAAACCACCTTATTGGGGTGGGTATAAAGTAATTCCAAATTCTATAGAATTCTGGCAGGGTAGGGAGAGTAGAATGCATGATCGCTTCTTATATGAAAAAAATAAAAATAATCAATGGGTGATTAATAGATTATGTCCTTAGTTATATTTCAGAGTTTATTATTCTGATATCTTCATACGCTGTATTAAGAAAACCATTAATGAATTCTTTGTCTGACATTTCTTTACTATTTTCTGGTTTGAGTTTTTTAATTTGAAAACTATAGTCTTGCTTTGAGTTTGTAATTTTGAGGCAATTGTTTATTTTTAAAATACATAATTCAGATGTATTAATACGGTGTCCTTTTTTATCTGGTAAATCGTTGTCAAAATTTTTTATGTAATTAAAAACTTGTGTAATTAAAATTGTTTGAGTTTTAATTTTATTATTGGTTTGTCTAATTTCTATTGTCACTCTTACACCAGGTGGAGACATTCCTCTAATAAAATTATATGCTTTTTGGACACCTTCATTTCCTAAAAAATGTTTTAGGTTTAAAATTCTATCTTTTTTTTCAATTTTAGGGGCGATGGGTAATTTGTTAGCTATTAGACCCTCTTCAATATGACTTTGTTGTTTTAGGTTATAGTTTTTATCAAATATCTTCTCAATTGTTTCTATTATAATACTTGAGCTTTTTTCCATTAATTTGTCATGTAAGTCATTTGCATGCCAGTGTTTTTGAATTGGTATTTTTGATTGTAGAATAATATCACCAGTGTCAATTTTTTCATTTATAAAAAACGTAGTTAATCCAGTTTCTGTTTCTCCATTGACAATAGCCCAATTAATTGGAGCAGCACCTCTGTATTTAGGCAGTAATGATGCGTGTAGATTTATAGTTCCCAGTTTAGGTATTTTAAATAATATTTTAGGAAGTTTTTTAAATGCAATAACTATAATTAGATCTGGTTCTAATGATTTAACTTGCTTAATAAATGTTTCATTTAGTAGGTCAGATGGCTCCAGAACAGGAATGTTTAATTCCGTGGCAGCTCTTTTCACTGCTGATTGTTGTTTTTTTTGACCTCTGCCAACTTTTTTATCTGGAATTGTAATGACACTACTTAAATTAAAGCGCCCCTGTTTATGGCATGTAAATAGTGATTTTAAAGTAGTAGCAGCAAAATCAGGTGTTCCACAAAAAATAATGTTTTTTTTCATATTTGATTTATAATAAAATCTATTCTTTTTTCTAGACCTAACTTAGGAATTTCAATAATATTGTATCCAAAATCCAAATAAGTTTCTCTTAAAAAACTATCTATTAATTTAGCTTCTTTATATGTTTCTAATCTATTCATTGAAGTTTTATATATATCTTTCCAGCTAGGTGTATATAATACATTTTTTGCGTAATGACAATTTTCAATAATCTGATTCCAATTTTTTGGATATTGTATATTCCAATAGTTTAAATATGCAACAACATCAATCATACTTCTATCATAGAATGCTAATTGATTGGCAAATTCATTATATTGCTGTTTTCTACATTTAAATAAAAAATCACTTAATAAATTTTTATTGTTTTTAATCTTTGACTCATTAATCTTTGCAGGATTTATTTCTTCTAAACAATTATAGCCTTTTTCTTGTAATGCATTAATAATGGTTGTTTTCCCACTTCCGGGTGGTCCGCTAATTATTATTTTTTGATTTTTCATCGTTACTAATTTACATTTTATTTATTTTTAATGAATATATATGCAATAACAAATGTTACCTATAAAAGAAACTTTTGTGTCCGTTCAGGGTGAAGGCTATCATGCTGGCACCTCTTCATTTTTTATTAGAACCCAAGGTTGTGATATTGGTTGTCATTGGTGTGATGAGCCAAATTCATGGGATTTAAATACTGGAACAAGTATTAGTATAGACTATTTAGTGACTATGGCAAAGAAGAATAATATTAAAAATATTATTTTTACTGGAGGTGAACCACTTATGCATGATTTGACCGAAGTTTCAACCCGTCTATCAGATGAAGGGTTTGTACTACATCTTGAAACATCTGGAGCTTATCCTCTTAGTGGAAAATGGGATTGGGTTACCTTATCTCCTAAAAAAATTAAAGCACCATTGCCAGAAATATATCAACATGCTTCTGAATTAAAAATAATCATTTATAATAAGCATGATTTTCAATGGGCAGTAGCTGAAGCAGAAAAGGTGAGTGATTCTTGCTTGTTGTATCTTCAGCCTGAATGGAGCAAGAAAACAGTCATGCAGCCTTTAATTTTAGATTTTTTGTCACAACAAACACAATGGAAATTATCTTTGCAAATGCATAAATATTTAAATATAAAATGAAATATTTTTTGTTTTTTTTTAGTGTTTTTTTGTGTTCGATTTCATTTAGTCAAAATAACTGTAAGCCAGCAAACAGAAAATTGAAAAAAATAGAAAAGTATATCTCTAAAGGTAAGAGTGAAAAGGCTTTGGAATTATTATCTACAATTAAGTTTGCTTGTAGTGATCCTAGCTTTGCAAGTGCAATTGGGGATATTTATTTTTATTTCAAAGACATGACTCAGGCTCAATCTTTTTATTTAAAAAGCTACAACATTAGTAGATTAAATTACATTAATAGTATTTCTTTATCACAGTTTCTCAAATCATTATATCACACAGGTAATTACGAGGTTTTTAATGAATTAATTAATGATAGTAATTTTGTCTTACCTTCTAATATTGATTCGGGGATTTTTAATTTAATAGAAAAAAATACATTTGCATTTCAATATAAACAAGATTCCATTGTCTTTAATCCTATACCATTAAGTATTAATTCAGAATCAGATGATTATTTCCCCTCCATGCCTATTAACTCAGATATAATTATATATACAATGAGGGATGTGACTACTCCATTTCAAGATGAAGATTTTTTTATTTCTAGAAAGATAAATGATAAGTGGAGTAGTCCAATTAAATTAGGTGAAAATATAAATAGTGATTATCGAGAAGGGTCTTTGTCGGTTAGTTTAGATGGTAAAGATTTGTTTTTTACCTCTTGTAATAGACCCGATAGTTATGGTGGATGTGATTTGTATTATTCCACCTTAATTAATGATACATTATGGTCTGAATCCTATAATCTGGGGCCCACCATTAATAGTAAATTTTGGGAGTCTCAACCTTGTATTTCTGCTGATGGCAACACTCTTTTTTTTACTAGTAATAGATATGGAGGGTATGGAGGAGCAGATATTTGGATGTCTAAAAAAATCAATAATTCTTGGTCCAATCCTGTTAATTTAGGACCCTCTATTAATACTTCATCTGATGAATATACTCCCTTTTTACATTATGATAATGAAACATTTTACTTTTCATCTAAAGGTCATCATGGTTTTGGAGGTTTTGATTTATATGTTGCTTATGTAGATAGTTTAGGTAATGTTAATCATGTTAACAATTTAGGATATCCAATTAATACACATCATGATGAATCTGGTTTAATTGTTTCGAGAGATGGATTAAAGGCATATTATAACTCTAATCATGGAGGAGATTTAGATATTTATTCATTTAATTTACCATATAAATTTAAAGCTAAATCTGTAGCTATTGTAAATGGTGTTATTTTAGATTCTATTAACAGAAATGGAGTTAGTTGTAATATATCTGTTAATGCATTAAGTCATACTTGGCACGATGAAATGGTTTCAGATATTTCGGGTCATTTTTCTTTTTCTATTCCAATGGGATCAAGCTTTTCTATTACCACTTTTTCTAATAATCATGATTTTTTTTCATCTGATTATGCTTTAAATAAAAATGAATATGTGAAAAATATTAGTATTGTTTTAAATAGATTGAATATAGGTAATAAAATGGATTTAGATAATATCTATTATGAATTTGATGATTACTCTTTAACTCAGGAGTCTTTATTGCAAATAGAGAGTTTTGCAAGTTATTTGTTGTTAAATAGTAATTTAATTATTGAAATATCAGGTCATACAGATAATATTGGTTCCGCAGAATATAATTATAGATTATCTAAAAAGAGAGCTAAATCAGTATATGAGGCATTAGTTTTATTAGGTGTAAACCCTGATCAATTAACTTATGAGGGTTATGGTTATGATTTTCCACTTAATAATGATGAAAGTGAAGAGGGTAGATTAGAAAACAGAAGAACTGAAATAAAAGTAATAGGCACAAATTATGGAAAGTAGAAAGATTAAAATAGTAGAATGTCCTAGAGACGCTATGCAGGGTTTACAACAATATATACCTGCAGAAAAAAAAGCACATTATATTAATTCATTACTTCAAGTTGGTTTTGACATTGTTGATGTTGGTAGTTTTGTGTCTGTTAAAGCGGTTCCCCAGATGCGTGACACTTCAGATGTCATTAGACTCTTAAAGCTTCAAGATAACACAAAATTACTTTCTGTCGTTTTAAATCAAAGAGGTGCGTTAGATGCATCTGGTTTTGAAGAAATAAGTATTTTAGGATATCCCTTGTCTATATCAGAGGTTTTTCAAAAAAATAATTCTAATAAGAATATTCAAGATTCTTTATTAGTTCTTGATGAGATACACAATATATGTATTAGAAAAAATAAAACTTTATTAGTTTATTTATCTATGGCTTTTGGTAATCCATATGGTGAAATATGGAATGAGGAAGTTGTATTGCATTATATTGAAAAAATTTGTAATCAGGGAATTGCTCTTGTTTCACTTGCCGACACAATGGGGTCTGCTACTACGGAATCAATAAAATATATATATTCTAGTGTAAAGGAACATTTTTCTTCTTTAGATGTGGGGATTCATTTGCATGCAAGTCCAAAAGAAACATATTCTAAAATTGAATCAGCATGGAATTCTGGTTGTAATAGATTTGATGTGACAATTGGAGGTTATGGGGGATGTCCTTTTGCTAGTGATAAATTAGTTGGAAATATCGCTACTGAAAAAATGTTAAATTTTCTGGCAGATAATAAAATAGAACACCAATTGGATTTATTTGCTTTTGAAAATGCTTGTAATCAAGCTAAAAATATTTTTAATAATTACAATTCGTAAAATAGCTTATGTTGTACACTTATAAGATGTAGTGCAGTTAATGCGCCATCACTTCCTTTATTGCCCAATTTGCCTCCAGCTCTATCTAAGGCTTGTTGTTGATTTAAATCAGTTGAAACACTTAATATAATTGGAGGTGCATCCTTCCTTATATTTAAATCCTTCACTCCGTTTATGATTGATTGGGATATAAATTCAAAATGAGGTGTTTCTCCTTTTATAATACTTCCAATTAAAATAATTGCATCTAAACATGCAATTGAATCAATTGTCTGATCTTGCATGTATCGGCCAGCATAAATCAATTCAAAGCTGCCACCCACTTCAAAGGTTTTTATGTTTTCTTCTTTGACACCATATTTAATTAATGTGCTTATACACCCTTTGTAAAGCTTATCTGTTATTTCTTGATTCCACAATGACCGTGCAATCCCAATAGATAATTTTCCCCCAATATTTTTGTCTAGATTTTCAAATATATTTTGATTATTTTTCATTATTTAAAATTAATCTTCTCTATATATTTATCTATATTTTCCGCTAATTTAGATTCTGGATATTGTTCTTTGATAGTGTTGTAGCAATCAATAGCTTTTGTGTAATCTTCTTGTAATTCAAATAAAATTGCACATTTCATTAATGTGATGGGGGTAGTTATTTTATTAGAGTGTATTTTGATTGATTTTTCATAGTATTCTATTGCTTCGTTCGGTTGATTTAACTCTGAAAATGCATCTCCTATTGCTGTGTTTGCTATTGACATTAGTAGATTATCATTCGAATTAAATTTATCCAGCATTTTAATAGCATTTTGATATTCACCAATACGTAGATAAGAGATACCACAATAATATGTGGCTAATTGCCCAGATTTTGTATTTGAATATTTTTCAGAAATACTAATAAAACCATCAAAATTATCTTTTCCATCCAATGCTAATCTAAATGAATCTTTTTCAAAATATTGTTCTCCGATAAATAATTGGTTTTTTGCTGTTTCGTTTCTTGGTGCTTTATATAAATTCTGATATAAGTAATAACCAACAAAGAGACTAATTAATAGAGTAATTATAGATCCCCAAACTTTCCAGTTTTTTTCAACAAATTGTTCTGTTTTACTTAGTCCTTCTTCGATATTTGCAAAATGTGTGTCTGTAGTATTCTTTTTTTTCATAAAAAATTTATTTTGCCGCAAAATTAAGTTATTTTATGATATTATTTAACATAAATAATTATGATTTTAAAATTCTTGTCATTAATTAACTTTAAGAATCATGAATCACTTCAAATTGACTTCTCGCCTCAAGTGAATTGTTTTTTAGGTAATAATGGTGTTGGTAAGACGAATTTATTAGATGCTATTCACTATTTATCTTTTTGTAAAAGTTATTATAATATTGTTGAGGCTGATAACATAAAATATGGAGAAAGATTTTTTATGTTGAAAGGCGAGTTTTTAAATCAAGATAATACGGATTTTTTTATTGATGCTTCATTAAAAGAAAAAGTGAAGTACTTTAAATATAATGGTAAGAAATATGATAAATTATCGGACCATATTGGTAAAATACCTCTCGTAATTATCACTCCATTAGATTCTAATATTATTCTAGGTGGTGGCGATGAAAGAAGAAAATTCATTGATAGATTGTTGTCACAATTAGATAGTACGTACTTATATAATTTAATGTCGTACAATAAGGTTCTTCAACAAAGAAATGCTTTATTAAAAGAGGCCAATTTTCATAATGCTAATTCAGATTTATTGTCAACTTATGATAAATCATTGTCTGAGTATGGTTATCAAATTTATTTAAAAAGGAAAGATTGTCTTGCTCGTATTATAGGTGATGTCCAAAGTTACTATAGTTTTATTTCAGAGAAGCAGGAGTCTATAGACATTATATATAAGTCACAATTGAATGAAAATTCATTTGAAGATATTTTAATTCAAAATAGAACAAAAGATAAATTATTAATGTTTACTAGTTCTGGTGTACATAGAGATGATTTTATTTTTACTATAAATTCTCATAGTTTAAAAAAATCAGGTTCTCAAGGACAACAGAAAACTTTTTTGATTGCTCTAAAATTTGCTTATTATTCATTATTAAAATCTGTTTTAAATATGGATCCTTTATTATTATTGGATGATATTTTTGATAAGTTAGATGCTCGGAGAGTGGAAAAAGTTATTAGGATGTTAAATCAAAATCAGTTCGGTCAAATTTTTATTACAGACACGTCTTTTGAGAGAATTGATTCTATTATGAGCAAAGTAGATAATATATGTAAGTATTTTTTATTAAATAAAGACGGTGTATATGAAGAGAAGTTCAAAAGCTAAAAAAATAAGTGAATTGTTGTCTGATTTTTTTCAAAATAAAAAGTTAGAAAACAGGGAAGTCTTGAACCCTTTAAAATTGTGGCAAGAAATTATGGGGGTTCACATTAAATCGGAAACTAAAAATCTTTATATAGATAAAAAAATTTTATATATAGAGATTAATAATACCTATTTGAAATCAGATTTAATTTCACAACAATCTAATATTCTCAAAAAAATTCAAACATTAAATAAAAATATTATTAATGTAGTTTTTATTTAATTTATATAATTTCTCCATTTGAGAAATGAAAATTGCTTTCAATCAAAGCATTTTCATCACTGTCTGATCCGTGAATTGCATTAGCATCTATTGATTTGGCATAAATTTTTCTTATTGTTCCATCTTCAGCTTCTTGTGGGTTGGTATTCCCAATTAATGCTCGGAAATCTGAAACGGCATTTTCTTTTTCTAATATGGCGGCAATGATAGGGCCAGAAGTTATATAATTAATTAGATCATTAAAAAATGGTCGTTCCTCATGGATTTTGTAAAATTTTTTTGCAGCTTCTGCTGTAAGCTTTTTTAATTTCATTGCTACTATTTTAAATCCAGCTTTTTCTATATGAGCCAAAATGGCACCTGCATGCCCATTTTCTAAAGCATCGGGCTTTATCATTGTAAAAGTTCTATTGTTTTTCATATTCAATTTAATTTTGCTCGAATTTACTTAAAAAAACATGATATAGCAATATGATAATTTATATTAATTATTTTTGTCATTATGATATCAACTATTGATTATGCTTTTATTAAGAATTTTCTTTTAACTAAAAAGAACATAGTAATCACTACTCATAAAACTCCTGATGGAGATGCATTAGGGTCTTCTTTAGCTTTATATCACGAGTTGAAAAAAAATCATCATGTTAATGTGATTGTTCCAAATGAATATCCACATTATTTAAAATGGCTTCCTGGCAGTAGTAGTATTCTTGTATATGAGAGTAATGAGTCGATTTGTAATAAGATTATTCATAATGCAGATTTATTATTTTTTTTAGATTTCAATAAATTATATAGGACATATACCATGTGTGATATCTTAGAGAAGAGTGCAGCTTATAAAATCATGATTGATCATCATGAAGAACCAGATGATTGTTGTGATTATATGTTGTCTGATAGTTCTGTCGCCTCTACAGCTGAATTGATTTATGATTTTTTAAAACATCTTGACAGTGAATTAAGTCAAGATATCTCTATTTGTCTCTATACTGGTATTATTACAGACACAGGTAGTTTAAGATACCCCAATGTAACTCAAAAAACACATAAAATTGTTGCAGATTTAATGAGATTTGATATTAGGCATTCTCATATACATGAAAATTTATATAATTCTCAAAACAAATCTCGCCTTGATTTACTGTCAATTTGTTTGCAGAATTTAAAATTATATAAGGATCAATATGCGGCTCTTGTGTTTTTAATGGAATCAGATTTAATGTCCTCTAATTATCAAAAAGGTGACACTGAAGGTTTTGTGAATTTGCCGTTAAGTTTAAAAAATATTAATTTTTCAACATTTTTTATTCAATTTAAGGATGGTATTAAAATTTCTTTTAGATCACAAGGTGATTTTGATGTAAATGCATTTGCTAAACTTTATTTTAATGGTGGAGGTCATAAAAATGCCGCTGGTGGTTTTATTGATAATAAAGATATGAATGCAGCCATTTCTTACTTTGAAAAAACACTTAAAAAACACTTAAAAAAATGATATTTTTTAGATGCAGGACATATAACCTAGCTATTGTCCTCTTATTTTTTTTTATTTCTTGTAAAAATTCTTACCAGCAGAAAATCATAGTAGAAAGAGATGATGAAATTGACAATTTTTTTATTCATGCAAATAAACAAATCATTCAAAGTGAAGAGATGAAAATTGATTCTTTAATTGAGGAGTCTGGTGTGCCTTTTTCTAGACATTCTACAGGTATAAGGTTGTGCTTGGATAGCTATAGTAACTCTTTTGATTCCTTAACGTTTCCAGTAGATGGAGATGTTGTATTAATTGCATATAATTGCTTTGTTTTTGAGGACGTTGATAACATGTCTGATTCGTATTTGATGGATACAATTAGCTTTAAAATAGGTTATTCAAAACAAATGAGAGGCTTGAATTATGGAATTAAGTTGCTGCAAATTGGGGATAAAGCAAAGATTATAATACCTTCGTACCTTGGTTTTGGTATGTCTGGTTATGGTAAATCAGTTCCGCCATATTCAACACTGTTGTTAAATGTTAAATTATTAAATATAGAAAAATGAAAAAAGCTCTTTTAAGCATCTTGGTTTTTACTCTCTTTTTTCTATCTTGTAGCAAAGATGAAAAAAAGCCTGGTATGTATGCAAAAATAATTACTAATAAGGGGGATATAGTAGTGTCTCTTACTTATGAAAAAACACCATTAACTGTTGCCAGTTTTGTGTGTTTAGCAGAAGGTTTAATGCCTGATTTAGACAAGCCTTTTTATGATGGATTAAAATTCCATAGAGTTATTCCAAATTTTATGATACAGGGCGGCTGTCCTTTAGGAACTGGAACAGGTGATCCCGGTTATAAGTTTTCTGATGAATTTCATCCAGATTTAAAACATGATGGTCCTGGTGTATTGTCTATGGCTAATTCTGGACCTAACACTAATGGGTCTCAATTTTTTATTACTCATCAAGAAACTCCTTGGTTGGATAATAAACATTCTATTTTTGGTAGAATTGATACGCTTGATACAGAAAGTCAGGCTGTAGTCGATGCGATTGAACAAGGTGATGAGATTCAAAAAATTGAAATTATTAGAGATGGTAGAGATGCTAAAAAATTTGATGCTTTAAAAACTTTTAATGAAAAAATGGAAGAAGCTAAAGAAATGGAGGCAAAAGCGCAGGAAGAGATGCAGCAGAAGTTAAAAGAATTATCTGAAAATGCAGTTACCACAGCATCTGGATTATCTTACAAGGTAATTAATAGTGGTTCGGGTAAAGCGTATCCAAAATCTACTGATGTCGTTAAAGTACATTATACAGGAATGAATGTTGATGGTTCAGTGTTTGATAGTTCAGTTGAGAGGGGGCAACCTGTGCAATTTCCATTAGATAAAGTTATTCCTGGTTGGACCGAGGGATTACAGTTAATGGTGGTAGGTGATAAATTTACTTTTATTATTCCTCCAGATTTGGCTTATGGTGCAGGAGGTAGGCCTCCAGTTATTGCCCCAAATGCAACTTTAATATTTGAGGTGGAATTGTTGGGTATTGGTGAATAAAGCGTAATAAGATAAAAAAACAATAATATGAAGTATTTAACTAACGCCTTTTTTGCATTTGTTTTAATGTTAAGTCTGAATCTTTATTCACAAAATAATAAGGTGATTGCTGGTCCTATGGTCTCATTTATAGATTCTTATGGTACTCAAATGTGGTTTTTGTTAGAATCAGATACGGAAAAAATTACGGTTGATGTAAGAGATTACGATACTGATAAATTAATGAAATATGAATTTGATGTTCAGAACAAACATAGAATAAAAGATTACATTCCTTTCACTATTGTTTTGGAAAAACTACAACCGAACAAAGAGTATATAGCGTCTGTGTCTGTTGATAGTGTTTTTGTCAAAGAGATGGATATTTTCACTAAAAGACCACATTTGGATGATGTTCAGTTATTAATTGGTTCAGACTATCCAGAAAGTGACGTGCTTCAGAATTCTAATTTATTTCCTTTAATGGCAAAAACAAACTCCGATTTTATGGTCTGGCTGGGTAATTATGTTGAGTTTTCTGCAGAGTCTTTATGTGAAACACGAGATTTTACATTTGCCATGGATAATATGTTGGATCAGTATGTAGCTGTAAGAAAAAACCCTTATTTAAATTATTTTATGAGTTCTATGCCACAGATAGCAACTTGGGGCTCTTCAGATTTTTGTAATGTGGGTGCCTCTTGGAATTTAAAAGATACTACCCATTTGGTATTTGATCTTTTCTGGCCTAATTCTTTACAAAAAACCTATAATTATACTTATTTTGATTATGGAACATATCAGAGGTACACTTATAATGATCTTGATATTTTTCTTTTAGATGCTATGACTTTTAGATCCGATTCTTCTTTATATGGTGATAAGCAACTAGAAAGAATGTTCCAGGAAATACAAAATACAGGAGCAACATTTACCATTCTAGCAAGTCCTGCTCCTTTTACTTTTGATTCGGAAGACTCTTTTTTGAATTATAAAAAGGAATTCGATTATTTTTTATATCGCCTCAATCTTTCTAGTCCTAGTGGCTTGATTTTAGTTAGTACATCTGGAGATGTTAATACTGAGCTGAACAGGTATGACATGTCAAATAAAATGATTTTAAGTGATGGTCAGTTCAATTGTGACAAATGTTTATATGAATTTAATTTTCCTTCGATGCTTAATGGAAGCTATTCATTAATTAGTATAACTGGTAAAAAACGAAATAGATTACTGTCCTTTGAATCATATGACTCAAATGGTAATATTATCTATAAAAAAGAATTACATCAAAAACATCTTTCACTTAATTAATAAATAATAATTCTCTTAAATTTTGGTTGAGAGTTTGTAATTGAACTATATATATACCGCTTTTATAGTTTGCTGTGTTTATAGTTGTAGTGTTGTCCACAATTTTATTTAAAATAATTTTACCGTTGATGTCTCGAATTTCTAAAACTCCATTGTTGGTAATTTTAGATAACTTTAAGAGATTTTCTTCCTGAGTTATATGTGTTTTTAAAGAATTGATTTCATTTAATGAAATAACTCCAGGAGCCCAAATTAAATCATCTATTATGTGAATCACTCCATTACAAGCACAAATATCTTGCATAGTAATATTTGCTTGATTTATCATCACATTATAATTATCAACAGATTGAGCAACTGAAATATTTGCCATATTACCATCTAGCATTTCTATTTCACCTTCTAAAAAATCTAGAAATTCTATAGATTCAGGATGTGTATAATAAGATATGTAATCGATAAGTTCACCTCCTAATCCAAGAAGTAAACTTGCGGATTCATTGGGTAAGTCATTACCCGGAACAAACATTGTATAATTTATATCTGCATTACAATCATTGAGAAATTGTAATTCAGTTACATTTAATGATATTGCAAGTTGAAAATATTGGTTCACATTACTCTCCTGAAGTATTTTATCTAAAATAGGGTCCTCACATTGTGAGAACCCTATGATAGGCAATATTAATAAAATAATGAATTTTCTCATTTAATTATGTATTGTTTTTCAACAGTTCCATTGTCATAAATCTTAAAAGAAATACTTTGTTTAGTATTTCTGTTAATTTCTCTTCCAGTGATATCAACTGTTTTTATTAATGTTTTTTGTGCTTTGTTTTCACTTATGTTACATGTGTTATTAGATGTTCCCAAATCTAAAGCTGCATATATTCTTGCACATATGAATTCTTGAATCATATTAGCATAAGCCATCCCTTTTGCCTCTGACATATCAGGGTTACCTGTTGTTGATTGACAAGCATATGTGTCTGCTGATATACCAGCAGGTGCTAATGGATTTTGTGTAGCTGCTAGTGGATATCCTAATGGGTCAGTAGGGTCGTTGTTCCACCAATCCCATGGAGCCCCTTGTTCTCCCCAAGGAAATAGGCAAGCACTTGCAGCTTGTCCACAATTTGCGCAATCTTCAGGATTTAATTCATCACCAGTTGGAGCAACAATAGGAAAAAGTCCTGGGTATACATCATGTCCAGCAAATTCCCAAACAGGATTGCCCTCATCATCGAATAATGGTGATCCAAACATATTCACTGCTTGTACTTGTAGAGCTGAGTTTGCTGCTCCATCTCCATTTCCATACCAAGAGTCATTAATTTCCATGCCAAGTCCATTAAACACATCATTGTTTCCATACTCTGTAGCTAATCTTTGGATTACTTGCGAGCCATGTCCCTCTATTACAATTTCATTTGTGGTGGGAACAATGACATTTCCAACTTCATATGGAGCATCTTCATCTAAGTAACACTGCATACTTGCAATAGGCACCTCTCCCGCATCTATCCACGAGCTATCTGGTAAAGCACCTCCTATGTTAAACACCATGTCCACATGTGAACTGTAGCCTACATGGTTAGGTATAGCCAAGGTTACATTTGTTGCGTCTGCTGTGCCATCTCCATCTAAGTCTAATTCAGGAAGTACACCTTCAGTTTCACCATTTAAATCTCCCATAAATTCTTGTATAATGTATGGAACAGCATCATTTACACCATCTCCGTCTACATCCATTGATGTGTCCATAAATTTAGGTAGTAATAGTTCTGTTTCATAATCATTTAGTGTGCCGGCTGCTAGAGAAATATATCCTCCTGTTCCAAGACCACCTACGACCATTTGACAAGATATACCATATGGATTGCCTTCTTCCACAGATTTTCTTAAAAATCTTACAGCTGTTCTTGTATCTTGTAGACCTCTGTAAGCTGCTTGTATTAATGTTCTTCTTCGTACATCAGCATTAGTGGATGTAGGATTCCAGCCCACTCTATAACTTATTGCTATAGCAACGTATCCTTTTTTTGCAAATTCAGTACATTGTGCAACTATAGCATTGTCATTTTTTGAACCTGTTGCTTGTCCGTTTAGTACTGCAGGTAAGAAGCTTCCAGTATGAAGCATTATTACTACCGGTCTATTAGTCTCAGTATCACCAGATGGTGTATAAATATCCATTTGTAAGTCCTGTGATGCAGGTGCTTGCCCTAATAGGGTGGGGAATACAGTAACATTGTTTCCATAAATGATATCAGATTCAACATTTACCTCATCAAATATTTGTTCTAAATACCTTTGTCCATATAAGGTGTTAGTAGATAAAAAAGCAAATATAATAGTTAATAATTGTAAAGATTTTTTCATAATTCAAATTTTAATTTAATATCGATTACGCAAGATAACATAATCATTATTAATGATAAATAATTCTTAGTTTATTTTTTAGATTAATTCAATTCAAAAGTTAATGCCAGATAACCAAGTCTTCCAATTCGTGGACCACCATATGCTTGATATACTTGATTGTTTAATAAATTGGACACTCCAATTTTTGCGGTTAATTGTAATTTTTTATGAGGTTGAAATGTGCGATTAATTTGACCATCTAATAAGCCGTAGCTTGGTATGTTTCCTGTAAACTGTGGTGAGCCTTCAAATAAGAACCCTTCCATCCACTTATAATTTAATGACATAGTAAGTGGATTGTCAGTATTCTTTCTTAAATAAAATTTATTTGATACTCCTATGTTGAATTTATGTTCTGGGGTATTAAATGCGGGTACCAAGGGATCTCGAGTTTCTTCATTGATTAATTTATTCCATGAGTAATTACTATTTAAAGCAGTTGTTTCGGATATATAGTAATTCATTCCAATACTAAATCCTTGTGTTTTAACTTGACCTGTTGCATTCGCAGCAACCCTCCAGAATTGTGTTGAGGCACTTACAATAGCTGTATAGTCATCAATTTCTTCACCGACATATTCTGCCCAGCCTAAATCTACATCTTCTTGAGTTGCCTCTATTGTAATTAATTCCGGTGTGTTATATGTAGCTCCAAATTGATAGCCAATAAAATTATTATATATTGAATAATAGTAACTTGCATCAACATATATTTTATCTACAAGAGTTGTCCTAAATCCAAATTCGATGGTTTTTACTTGTTCGGGTTTTATAGGCTCTATTTTTAATCTCCCATTTCTTAGAGCTGATCCATTTGGATTTCCTAAATCTGTCTCTGCAGCTAAACAATCCAACATTGCATCAATAGTAACGAAGTATTGATTGAATCCAAATCCATTTAAATTCCCGATTAAAGTAGCAGGACCTGCGTTATAATCTAAATATTGGTCAGTTAGTGTAGGGTTTCGTATTGCAGAAGATAGAGAGAGTCGAATTATATCTCGTTCATTTGGTTTGTATACAATTGAGGTAGCTGGTGAAAATAAATAGTCAAAGTTTTGATTCTTGTCAATTCTAGCTGTGGCATTTATCAAGACAGTTTCACCAAATAACTTTTTGTCATAACCTAAATATGCTCCAAATTCATAAT
>NZWM01000031.1 GCA_002698365.1 Flavobacteriales bacterium
ATTAATTACAGAGAACATAAAAGAAAAAATACAACTCTATAAAAAACATGGACTAAAAGTATACTTAGGCGGAACATTATTTGAAGCCTTTATTGCTAGAAATATGTTTTCTGAATACTGTGATTTCATTAAAGAACTAGAAATAGATACTGTAGAGATATCAGATGGGAGCATTAAAATGAATCACAATCAAAAATGTGAATACATTAATGAATTAGCAAATAAAAAAATGACTGTTTTTTCTGAAGTAGGATATAAAAGCTCAAAAAAAATACTAGCTCCTTCTAAATGGATTAATTTAATGGAAAAAGAAATAGAAGCTGGATCTTGGAAAGTAATAGCAGAAGCCAGAGAAAGTGGAAATGTAGGATTATATAGAAGTGGAGGAGAAGTGCGATCAGATTTAATAGAAGAAATTTTAACAAAAATTCCAAAAGATAAAATCCTCTGGGAAGCACCTAAAAAACAACAACAAGTTTTTTTTATTAAGCTATTAGGTGCAAATGTAAATCTTGGAAATATAGGAACACATGATGTAGTACCATTAGAATGTTTAAGGCTAGGTCTTAGAGGAGATACATTTTTTAATTTTATACAATAAATATGCAAGAAATTTCAATCAAAGATTTTTTAAAAATAGACAAGAACAATTTACAAGTAATAGATGTGAGAGAGCAGTATGAATATGAAAATGGAAATATTGACGCAATTAACATACCAATGGATGAAATACTACAATCAACCAATAGAATTCAACGAAATAAACAAGTAGTTATATATTGCCAGAGTGGCAGAAGAGCAGCAGCAGTAGTATATATGTTAAAAAAAGAATTCAATATAGAAAATGTATTTAATTTATCTGGGGGATATACTGCATATTTAGAATTAATATCAAATCAATCATAAATTGAACGCCATACAAACATTTATTGCAAATATTATAAAAGGGATTGTAATTGGTGTTGCGAATATTATTCCAGGAGTGTCTGGAGCAACTTTCGCACTAATATTAGGTATATATGAAAAACTCATAAACATCTTAACTAGATTTGACAACAAACTCATTAAATTGATAAAAAAGGGGGAAGTAAAAAAAATTAAAGAACATATTTCTTTGGACTTTTTAATTCCACTTGGGATTGGTATTGTAGTAAGCTTTCTATTAGTTTCAAAATTATTACAATATTTATTTATACACTTCAACACACAAACATGGGCATATTTTTTTGGTATTATTTTTGTTTCTATATTCTATATTGCAAAATACACCACCAGATGGAAAACACAAGAGTCTTTGTGTTTTATTATTGGACTACTTGTAGCATTAAGTTTATTATTTATTGAACCAGCTATAGAAAATGATAATTTATTTTTTGTATTTATCTGTGGTATGCTAGGAATAATAGGAATGTTAATTCCTGGTCTATCAGGATCATACCTATTGATTTTATTAGGGAACTATAAATTAATTTTTATCACTACTGTTCAAAACATTACAAATACAACATTAATAGCACAAAAAAATTACTTTTATTTACAATTAATCATATGTTTTTTAGCAGGAAAAATAGTTGGCGTTGTACTATTTAGCAGAATGATTAAATGGTTATTAAAATATTTTAAAAATAAAACCTTTGCCATATTATCTGGATTTATTACTGGTTCATTAATATATATATGGCCATGGCAAACAAACATAGAAAATGCAAAATTAATTGAGACTCTTTCCTACCCAACATTTAACAATCATACAGATATCTATGCTGTTTTATTTATACTCATAGGAATAATGACAATTATAATAATAGAAAAAATCGCGAAAAAAAATAAAAATGTATAAATTGGGATTAATCGGAAATCCAGTATCTCATTCATTTTCAAAAGAATACTTTGAGACTAAATTCAAAAAAGAAGATATCAATAATTTTTCCTACTCATTATATAAAATAAAAGATGTGAAAGAAGTGCCTAGATTAATAAAGGATGAAAATTTAATTGGCCTCAATATAACAAGACCTCATAAAACAAATATTATAAAACACCTAGATGACATTGATGAAAAAGCTAAAATCACTAATGCTGTAAACACCATTTTTGTACATCCAAAAACACAAAAAAAAGTTGGATTTAACACTGATATTATTGGATTTTCTCAAACACTCAAGCATATCAAATCATCTAATATAAAAGGATTAATACTAGGGTCTGGAAGTGTAGCAAAAACAATATCATATTGTTTAACTAAGCAACAAATCAATCATCTTATTGTCTCGAGAAATCCCAGAAACCACATGATTAGTTATGAAGACACAAAAAGGATGATTAATCAATATAAATTAATTATTAACACAACACCTTTAGGCCAATATCCCGACAATGACAAATATCCTAATATACCATATGATTTAATATCAAAAGAACATCAATGTATTGATTTAATATACAACCCTTCAAAAACTCATTTTTTAAAAAAATGTGAAAAAAAAGGAGCGGAAATTCAAAATGGAAAAATCATGTTGATAACGCAAGCAGAAGCATCTTGGGAAATTTGGCAAAATTTAATCAAACAATACAATGTTTAAATTAGAATCCGAATACCAACCTACAGGAGATCAACCTGATGCAATTAACTCTATCATTCAGGGCTTAGATAACAACAACAAATACCAATGCCTAGAGGGAGTGACTGGATCTGGAAAAACTTTTACTATTGCCAATGTAATACAACAAAAAAATACACCAACACTAGTTTTATGTCACAACAAAACACTTGCTGCACAACTATACGAAGAATTCAAAGCATTCTTTCCAAATAATGCTGTTGAATATTTTGTGTCATATTATGATTACTATCAACCTGAAGCATATTTACCAGCATCCAATACATATATAGAAAAAGACCTTTCAATTAATGAAGAAATTGAAAAATTTAGAATCAGTGCAACTAATTCATTATTATCAGGAAGAAATGATGTAATAGTCATTGCATCTGTATCTTGTATCTATGGGATTGGGAATCCTTCCTTTTTTAAGGACAAAACAATTACCATTACTAAATGTGAAGTATATAAAAGAAAAGACTTATTAAAACACTTAATTGAAGGATTATACACAAGAATCAATAATGCAGAATTAAGTCGAGGTGAATTTAAAGTCATTGGTGATACATTTATCATATATCCAAGTAGTCAAGATTTTTACTACAAAATACATTTTTGGGATAATGAAGTTGAAAAGATTGAAAAAGTAAATCAATTAAACCAACAACATCTCGAATGTGAAGAAATAAAAATACCACCAGCAAATATTTTTATTACATCAAAGCCACATATACAAAAAGCTATTCCTAAAATAAAAGAAGAACTATCACATCAAATTGATTATTTTAATAAAAAAGGTCAAATCACAGAAGCTCAAAGGATAGAGGATAGAGTAAAATTAGATATTGAAATGATTAAAGAACTTGGATATTGTTCTGGAATAGAAAATTACTCAAGATATTTAGATGGAAGAAAAGAAGGAGAAAGACCTTTTTGTTTAATGGATTATTTCCCAGATAATTTTTTATTAATTATTGATGAAAGCCATGTAACTCTTCCACAAGTAAAAGCAATGTACGGGGGCGACAAAGCAAGAAAAAACACATTAGTGGAATATGGGTTTCGATTACCGTCGGCTTTAGATAATAGACCACTTTCTTTTACAGAATTTGAAAACATTTCCAAGCAAGTTGTATTTCTTACTGCAACACCTGGAGATTATGAATTAAAAATGTGTGAGGGAGTGATAATAGAACAATTAATACGTCCAACAGGATTATTAGAGCCACAAATTTTGATTCATCCATGTGAAAATCAAATTGACAACCTCATGACGGAAATCAATAAAAGAATAGCAAAAAAACAACGTATTTTAGTTACAACCTTAACTAAAAAAATGGCCGAAAAAATGAGCCAATATTTACTTGAAACAGGAATCAAATCTACTTATATTCATTCAGATGTAGATACATTAGAAAGGGTCGAGATTATGAAAAATTTAAGACTGGGAACTATTGACGTGCTAATTGGCGTAAATTTACTTAGAGAAGGCTTAGACTTACCAGAAGTTTCATTAGTAGCAATCCTTGATGCAGACAAAGAAGGTTTTTTGCGATCTAAAAGATCATTAATTCAAACAATTGGACGTGCAGCAAGACATGTAGAGGGCACAAGTATTTTATACGCAGACAAAATAACAGAATCAATGAAAGAAACAATACATGAAACAAATCGAAAAAGAAAAATTCAAATAAACTATAATAAACAACACAAAATTACGCCAAAAGCATTGAAAAAAAACATCAACCTAACCAGTTCATTAATTAGTCATATAAATGACAAGAATAAAAATGGCATGATGGAAATTGAAGAAATTGCAACACTATCTATTGAAAATCTTAAAAAAGAAATAAGAAAAATGAAAAGACTAATGGACTCTGCAGCAATTGAAATGAACTTTCTAGATGCAGCAAAGTATCGAGATAATCTTTTTATGCTACAGAATCAACTCAAAAAATCGAAAAAATAATTAATTTCCTAATATTAATGGTAAGCCATCTTCACTAGATCCAACTACAACTACTTTAGTATTAGGTGATTCAGAAAGTTTGATTGTAGCTTCAATCCCTTTATCTCTAAGCACATTGTCTGTTAGACTAGCGCTCAAAATCCTATTAGCTTTTGCCTTACCCTCTGCTTCTATAATTTGTCTTTGTGCTTCTTTTTCTGCTTGCTCTATTTTAAATTCATATTCTAGTGACATTTGCTCCTGTTTCAACTTATTCTCGATGGCATCTTGTAATGTCGGAGGTAATGTGACGTCTCTAATTAATACAGCATCTAATAATAGATTTTTTGTCGCTAAAGATTTTTTTGTTTTTTCATAAATCTCATCTTCAATAGTTTCTCGTTTAGTTGAATATAATTCTTCTGGTAAATATTCACCTATAACCTCTCTAGTCACAGAACGAATTTCTGGAATAATAATATTTTCATGATATCCAATACCTAAATCATCATGAACATAACCAACTTTAGAATCGACAGGCTTATATCTATAAGAAAGCTCTGTTTTAATTGTTAAACCATTTTTAGATAATACTTCCATAATAGATAAATCTTCCTGAATTCTAACATTATATATATACTTTTCATTCCAAGGAGCAATAAAGTGAAACCCTTGACCTTTAACATTTTCTTTGTCAAGACCTTCTCCAAACCTCTGAAACACAATTGCTTTTTCACCCGGACCAACTGTGTAAGTAATACGCGTGCCAAATAATAAAAGAAAAATTGTTGCGGCTAGCCCGAAAACTGCTATAGGATTAATCTGTTGTTTCATAATATGTTATTTTAATTATTATATAATACTTGATTTTTATTCGAATTTACAATTATTTTTTCAGTTTCATAAAAGTTAATAATTAATATATCGACGTCTTAAAAACCATTCTAGAAACAAAGTAATAAAGAGAAAAATTAATAAGAATTGAAAATGAATTAAAGGTTGATAATAATAACTCATATAAGTTTTAGGTTTAAAATTTGAAGACTTAACAACATCTATTAATAAATCAGATAAATTATTAAGACTACATGTTGTACCATTATGTTTAAATGACAAATCTGACAATAAATTGTAATTAGCTACCAAAGAACTTGTTTCTAAAGAAAATTCAGAGACAATGATAGTACCTGTTTCTGATAAAACATCATTACCAACAGTAGATTCTGCAAAAAAATCATATGAGCCAGCTGGCAACAATCCAATATCCAGGGAATATTTATTTTGATTAGGATTAAATTGGTAGTCATAATGATTACCTAAAGAATCCACAATCTTCATACTTATATCTTGTGAATTAGTTAGTTCAAAATTCTTATTATATAATTCTGCTTCAAATACAATTCGTTCATGAGCTGATTGTATAGGCCGATAATTAATGTGTATTCTAGATTTATCTTCATCTAACAATAGATACTGAAGAATTTTACCAACAAACTGATTAAATAACTCATTATTATTGTTTAAATAAGCATCATTTAAGCGCCACCTCCACAATCCCTCACCTAATAAATAGCCTGATTTATACTCATCTTCAACAAAAAAAAGAATGGGCTGCTGTGTGTTTAAAGAGCCGATTTTCTTATATAATAAAACATCGGCAAGATTAGTAATAGAAACACTAGAAAAAGGCATTAAAAACGGACTAGATAAAGATAAAAAATCAATTAATGAATCATTCATTGAAAATGATGAAAAATTCCTATTCACTATTGTATTCTCATATTCAAAAGAATTCTCTTCATTTGTAAATGTTACAAAATTTTGATTGTTATTAAATGTGCTTAAATCTGAATTTTGGCCAACAATATACCAAACAGGTATACGAGTATTTAAATTACGAATTTGATTAATCACGTTTTCGTCAGTTAACTGATGTAAAATCACCAAACTATAATCATGAATATCCACATCTAACACATCATTGCTAGTTGTTGAAATACGTTCTACATCCAATTCATATTGATCATGTAATTCTACACTTTCTTTAATTACTCCAACATCTGGATGTGGTGTAGAAAATAACAATAAAACTTTCTTTCTGTCATCTATCACATCGATAAAAAAAGCTTGTTGGTTGTTGACTTTATTTTTTTCTGGTACAACAGATTTTAAGTTTACATAGTATTTTTGAACTCCTGAAATATCAGCAGAAATAAAAAATGAAAATTTATTCAAATAATTGGATGATGTCACCTGAATTCTTTCGGAATAAATGATTGATTTTGACGCATCATCGAAAACTTCTATTAACAATTCAGTGTTATTCATCTGATTGGCCGTCACAACAACTTCGACAGGAGTTTCATTCCCTAAGTACGTGATTTTATTACTTCTAACTGACTGGATTAAAGCATCTGGATGCTTAATGGTATCACCAAGCAACAAAGTGTACAGTGGAGCGTTTAAATTCGTTTCTAAATAAAGTGGATGCATGCCGTGATTATAAATACCATCTGAGGCAAGAACATAAGCCTGAACATTAGTGTTAGAATAAATATCATTAACCGTATTTAACGCCAAAGATAAATTGGTTGTTTCACCTGAAAAATCAGAAAAACCTTTATCGACGGAATTAGAAAATGAAACAACCTCAATGTTTGATTCCAGTGATTCAAATAGAGAGTCTAAAAAAGGAATATAATTCACTTTATAGTACAATGAATCTGAATTTGAAATAATTGAAGAGCTATTATCTTGTAAAAATACAATTAAAGGCTCTTCTTCTATTTTTTCTTGTTTTTTGAATTCGGGCTGAAGCAATAATAATAAAAGGATGAAAAATGAAACAGATCGTAAAGTAAATAACCCTAATTTAATATTTCTAGGAACATCAACTAAACTAATATGATTGCGATATAAAAAATAACTTAATAGGCAACTGATTAAAAGAAAAATAAAAAGATAAAAAACAGAATGATGAATAATGATAGAAAAAAAAGTAATCATTTATTTTATTTAAGTTAACATGCCTCCACACACATGTAATACTTGTCCAGTAATATAAGATGATAAATCCGAAGCTAAAAACAATGCTGAATCAGCAATATCATTAGTTTTCCCTGCTCTTTTTAATGGAATTCCTTCTTTCCATTTTTCAGACATATCAGTATTTAAATTACTAGTCATTTCAGTTTCAATATATCCAGGAGCAATTACATTAGATCTTATATTTCTCGAGCCTAGCTCTAAGGCAACTGATTTTGAAAAACCAATAATAGCAGCTTTGGAAGCTGCATAATTGGCCTGTCCAGCATTACCTTTTACCCCTACCACAGAGCTTAAATTGATAATAGATCCACTACGTGCTTTTAACATTGGTTTTTGAACACATTTTATCATATTAAAGACCGATTTCATATTCACATTCATGACTCTATCAAAATCTTCCTCTGTCATTCTTAATAACAAATTATCTTTTGTGATTCCAGCATTATTTACTAAAATATCAATAGTATTATATTTTTCAAGAACAAATTCCACAAGTGTTTGAGCAGACAAATAGTCTGATGCATCAGATTTAATCGCATCAATCTGCACATTATATTTACTAGCTTCTTTTACAATCATATTAGCTTGTTCCTCAGAAGAAAGATAGCTGAAAACAACATTTGCTCCTTGTTCTGCAAACCTTAAAACTATAGACTTTCCTATACCACGAGACCCACCTGTTACAATGGCTACTTTATCTTTTAAAAGTTTCATAATTAATTTAATATTTTTTTCATGGCTTCACCAATATGAGCAGGAGACTCCACAACATGAATACCACAATCCATCATGATATTCATTTTTGCAATTGCAGTGTCATCTTTTCCTCCAACAATTGCACCTGCATGCCCCATCTTTCTCCCTTTTGGTGCTGTTTTACCAGCTATAAAACCAACTACTGGTTTTGTACCATTTTCTTTAATCCAATATGCCGCCTCATTCTCCATTTGACCACCTATTTCTCCAATAAGCACAATACCTTTAGTATCATCATCATCCATAAACATTTTAATGGCATCACAAGTAGTAGTTCCAATGACAGGGTCCCCTCCTATTCCTATACAAGTTGATTGCCCCAACCCCACTTTTGTTAATTGATCTACAGCCTCATAAGTTAATGTACCTGAGCGAGATACCACGCCTATGTTCCCTTTTTGATGAATAAATCCCGGCATAATTCCAATCTTAGCTTCACCTGGGGTAATAATACCTGGACAATTAGGACCAATCAAAATAGATTGAGATTTCTGCAAAAAATGTTTAACCTCAATCATGTCTTTAACAGGAATACCTTCAGTAATACAGACAACTAAATCCATTTCTGCATTAATAGACTCAAGAATTGCTGATTTAGCAAATCGAGGTGGCACAAAAATAACAGCAACATTTGGATTACAGGCATCTACAGCTTCTGAGACCGAGTTGAAAACAGGTTTTTCTAAATGAACTTGACCACCTTTGCCAGGGGTCACTCCACATACAATATTAGTGCCATATTTCATCATTTCTTGGGAATGAAATGTGCCTTCACTGCCTGTGAAACCTTGAACTAAAACTCTTGAATTTTTATTAATTAAAACACTCATATAGAAAATTTATTTAAATAAAAACAAACTTAGAAAATAAATCAATTAAAAATAAAATATCTAATAATAATAATAAACTAAATTTGTGAAAAAACATATAAGTTTAATTTAAGATGAACTACGATACAATATGTTGTATATCAACCGCACCAGGGCAAGGCGCAATATCAATTATAAGAGTTTCGGGCATAAATGCTTTTAAAATATGTAATAAAATATTTAAAAGCTACAATAAAGAAATTCTATCTGAAAAAAATATAAAAACTGTCATTATTGGAAAGATTGAAAACAAAAATAAACTTATTGATGAAGTACTATTAACTGGATTCAAAGGACCTAATTCATATACAGGCGAGGATATTGTTGAAATAAACTGTCATGGATCAACATATATACAAAACACAATTATTCAACTACTAATTGAATATGGATGTAGATTAGCTAAAAAAGGTGAATTTACATTACGAGCATTTTTAAATGAGAAACTAGACCTATCTCAAGCCGAAGCAGTAGCAGAATTAATTTCAGCAGATAATGACAAAGCCCATCATTTAGCCATGAAGCAAATGAGAGGTGGTTTTTCAAATGAAATTAAATTACTAAGAAAAAAGTTTATAAAATTCGCATCTCTCATTGAACTGGAACTTGATTTTAGTCAAGAAGATGTAGAATTTGCTGACAGAAAAGAGCTATTGAAATTAATATCTGAAATCAAACATAAACTGAATAAATTATTAAAATCATTTAGATTTGGTAATGCTATAAAAAATGGCATACCTATTTCTATAGTGGGTCATCCTAATGCAGGAAAATCTACTTTATTAAACACTATACTAAATGAAGAAAGAGCAATAGTATCTGACATAAAAGGCACAACAAGAGACACTATAGAAGAAAGTATAGTCGTAAAAGGATACAAATTAAGATTTATTGATACTGCAGGGCTCAGATCAACAAAGAATAAAATAGAAAAAATCGGCATATCTAATACATATAAAAAAATGCTTGAATCAGCATTTATATTATATATGGTAGATAAAAATAATTTTAATACAACCAAAATAGAATCAGAAATACAACAAATTCAAGAAAAATTAGATACAAACACCTCTATTATTGTTTTAGCAAATAAAACTGATTTAAAAAAACAAAATATTGCATTAAACAACATTCAAAATACTACTATCTTGAATATATCCGCCATCAATGGTGAAGGCGTAGATAAACTGCTTGATTTAATAATAAAACAAGTAGAAGATTGGAAGAAACTAAGTGATGAAATTATCATTATTAATCAGAGACACTTTGAATCACTAATCAACACATTACAAAGTATTGATGATGTAGAGAACGCAATGAAGTCAAATGTATCTGGTGAATTCTTAGCATTGGATATAAAAAGATGCCTAGAATTTTTAGGAGAAATAACAGGAGAAATAACAAATGAAAACCTGTTAGATTCTATTTTTAATGATTTTTGTATTGGAAAATAATCTTATCCTCTTCTAGCCTGTTCAATTGCAGACACATCTTTGTCTAGGCTGTCAATCGCATAACTTCCTTTAACAGGCATTTCTTCGGTCTTTTTTTCTTCGGTCATTTTAAAAAAAAAAATTATAATTGGACATTCAAATATATGTATTTTTTATGGTTATATTTGAAACACATTGGGGGTGCTATCATATAGCTGAGATTATACCCACTGAACTTGCGGTGGTAATTCATCGAAAGAATTATTAATTAAAAACATTAATACAATGAAAAACATATTATTTCTATCCTTTGCTATATTTAGCTTAAGCATTTCTCAAAACACAATATCTTCAGATTCAATTAATCAATTAAATGAAGTTGAAATCATCTATAAAGCACATAAATTCAGTCCAATCACTTATCAAAATATATCAAGATTGGAAATAGAAGAACTCTCCATCGGACAAGAACCTGCGTTATTTTTTAGTAACACGCCATCTATTATAAGCCATTCAGATGCAGGACATACACAAGGTTATTCATATTTCACATTAAGAGGAATTGATCAAACGAGAATTAATATCACACTTGATGGCGTCCCCTTAAATGACCCTGCAGATCAAGCATTTTATTTTTCTAACTATGCTGATATTTTAAACTCAATAGAAAAAATACAAATACAACGAGGAGTTGGCACATCTAAAAATGGAACAGCGAGCTATGCTGGAAGCATTGAGTTGTCTACTCCTAACTTATATAATAATGAAAAAATGGAGATAGGTCTTGGATATGGCTCATTTAATACTCTTAGAACTTATGGTATATATAATAGTGGAGTGAAAAATAAAAAGGGATTATATGTAAGAATATCAAAAATATATTCCGATGGTTTTAAACAACATGCATCAAACAATTCTCAATCTTTATTTTTAAGTGGCGGCCAATTTGGAGATTTAGCAAGCTGGAAAGTAAATCTACTAGCAGGAAATCAAAAAAATGGTCTAGCTTGGATGCCTGTGCCAGAAGATGAGATTAATTGTGACAGAACAACTAATGCAAATTCTGAATTTGAAAAAGATGATTTCTCACAAATGTTAGTACAAGTTCAAAATACGTTAACACCTAATATGAATAATACAATTAAATCGAGTATATACTATAGTTTGGCTGATGGTTGGTGGGATTTTGATTTCCCTAATTATTTAGATGCAGAAGTAGAATCTAATATTGAAGATATTTCTAGAAATGCACTAACATCAAATTTAATTGGATTCTATAGTAATTATAAATTTCAAAATAAAAAATTCACTTCAACATCCGGGTTACATCTCAATACATATTCAAATGCATTTACAGAAAGCCATATGAACTCGGGTGAAGTATGGAATAAAAACACAAAATACAAACAAGAAATAAGTATCTTTCAAAAAGCAGAGTATAAAATAAAAAACCTTTTATTTTCCGGAGACATTCAATACAGAACATCTTTATTTAATTATGAGGGGGATGTAAACTTCAACGAAATTAACTGGAGTTTTATAAATCCAAAGCTGGGGCTGAGTTATAGAAACTCTGATAATCTTGTGATTTATGTCAACATGGGAAAAACAGGAAGGGAACCTACAAGATATGATATGTTTCAAGGAAACGATGTGTTAGAATATATCTGTGCAATTGATTCGATCACAGGTGAATACATTCTGCCAGATTTAGATAAAAAACCTGAATATGTGACAGATTATGAATTAGGAATTAGAACTTCTTTTAACAGAATAAATTTAAATGTAAATGGCTATTATTTAGATTTTAAAAATGAACGCGTGTTAAATGGAATGTTTGGCCCAAGTGGTTTAGCGCTAACTAGTAATGTAGAACGAAGTATTAGAACTGGAATTGAAATACATGCCTCATATCAAATTAATAAACATATTAAATTAGTTAATAATTCATCATTTAACTATAGCCTAATTGAACAGCAGAATATAGATTTTACTCCTATTTTAACACCACCATTTATTGTAAATCAAGAAATTATATTTTCTAAAAAGAATCTAAGTGCTAGCATAGCATCAAGATATCAAAGTAGTTCATATATCAACTTTGAAAACACCGAATCCATAAATGAATATCTTCTATTTAATGGCAAAATTAGCTATAAGATGAAAAACTACACTCTATCACTATTTATTAATAATATAAGTGATAATTATTATTATAATAATGGGTTAGTAGATGGGGATGGGCAAAAAAAATATGTTGTTCAAGCACCTAGAAATATATTTATTTCAATAAAATACAGAGTTTAATCTTCTGTTTTATCATGTTTTTGTTTAGCCATCTCTGCAGAAACTATTCCTGTAGGAACAGCAATAATACCATAACCTAAAATCATGATAAATGTAGCAATCATTTTTCCAAGTATAGTGGCAGGCACAACATTTCCATAACCAACAGTCGTCAAAGTAATAATAGACCAATAGATTGAATCGGGTATAGTCTCAAAGCCAGGACCTTGCCCTTCAATCACATACATAACAGAGCCCAATACCGTTGCCACAAGTACCACAAATAACACAAAAGATATAATTTTTGGTCTAGAATTCGATAAAGCAATCATCATGATATTACCACCTGTAACATACTTTTTTAATTTAAACACACGAAACACACGAATTAATCTTAATACTCTTATTTGTCGCAAATAAGCTAGATTTGGATTAAAAATTCCAATAAATGTCGGGAGAATGGCTAATACATCAATTATTCCCCACCATGAAGTCATATATTTCAATCTATTCTTGGCAGAATAGATTCTTAAAATATATTCAATTGTAAATGCAATTGTAAAGAACCATTCAAGAATATATAAAACGAGTCCATATTCTGCATGTATAGAGGGAACACTTTCAAGAAAAACAAGTAAACAAGACAGGAGGATAAAAATCAACAACCAAACATCAAATAAATATGCAGTTCTACCATTTGTAGTAAAAATAATATTACGCAATTTACTTCTTACACTCTTAGCCATCTTAAAATATTAGGTATAATTCTTTCAAATATAAAATAATTCTAATAAGAAAATTAAAAAGCAGTATTAAAGACAGAAAATACAGCACGATGATCAGACTCATAATCAAGAATTAAAACATCTGATAAATTATCGGGACCAATTAAAGAAACTGACTCAATATTCATTTGATTATCATGGTAAATAAAATCAATTCTATCATGAACCTCATTCACATTATAAAATGGAGTCCATGTATAGCCAGGATACTCAATAGGATTAGAAAAAAGTTGTCGATAAACATCCACTAAACCAGCATCAAACATTTTATTAGATGTAGGCCAGTCCACAACGAATGGCGAGAGGTCATTATTAAACTGAAACTGAATAGGATTTTCTGCACCATCAACCCAATCTAAATGTGAAGGCTCATTAAAATCACCTACAACAACAATTGGCATATTATTATCGACAGAATTTACAGATTCAATTAATTGGTTCACATAGAAGCCGCGTGTTTGTTCTGCTTGATGTATAGCTTGCGAAGCTGTTGTAATTAATGTATCTCTAATATCATAAGGTTGATAAGGATATGCTGGAAGATGAATGTTGAAAAAATTAATATAATCAGTATCATTTAAGTGAATTATAAATTGCCAGTCACTAATAACTTCAATAGAATATCTAGAAAGAATAGCTGTACTAGTTTCTTCATTACCATAAAAACAATAATTAAATCTGTCTGCAATTTCAACACCTACATCAAATGACTCCTGCAATCCTATAATGTCAGGATCAATTGTCTCAATTACCTTTGAAACACTATTAAATGATGTGCCATTTAACCTATTAAAAGACAAAACAGACAATCTATCGTCAATTAATTCTGCTCCATCGCATAACTGCCATGTGTAAAAATCATTTTTTTGGCAAGAAACAAAAAAAATGCATAAAATAACAACGTATTTATAAATACTCATAGTGCTAAATTAATTAATAATATTAGATTTGGAAATTATTATGAAAACAGAAAATAAAAAATCCCATTTCTTAAGTCGGTTATTTAAACACCTTGATGGTATTGCACTAGCACCCACCATCATGGTTTTAATGAAAAACAGAGTACTTTCACTCATATGCGAATTTCCTGGGATTAATATAGAATCTATATATAATAAAGTGAGAAACGAACACAAAAATATTAATATCGCATACTTAAATGTGGCATTAAGAATGTTATGTTCCACAGGATTTTTAACAAAAAAAGATGAAAGTTATTTTTTTGTTATTTCTGAAAATGCAGGCAAAAATCTAGAAGAAATAAATCATAATTATAGTATTGCTGCCCCACTCTACAATAATGAAATTGATTATTCAATTATATTTCAAAATTCTAATATATTAGAATCTGAATTATTTACCACACTAGAAAATTATATTAAACATCTAAAACAACATCCAACACATTGGAATGAACATGCCACGAAAACACATGTTGAAGGATGTATGTTAGGCCCTCTCATTGTCACACTATCTAGAAAAGGTTGTTTTAAAAATATAAAAAAGGATGATTCAGTGAACTGGTGGAAAGAAATAAATAAAAATTGGCAAAACATTATAAAAAAATTATTCCACTTA
>NZWM01000032.1 GCA_002698365.1 Flavobacteriales bacterium
CCATTACAAGCCCATTCTCCTGATCCAAAGCTAAATGTTGCTGAACCTATAATATCACCACCGTCAGTAGATACTATCCAATTCATTTCTTCACCAGCTTCCATACCAGGTGTGTCTCCTTCTGCTCCCCAAACTGCAATTGATGTTGTCTCATCTGTCCATAATACAGATCCAACTACGTCACCAACTGAATTAGTAACACCAATCCAAATATTTGTTGCTACTTCACCCTCTACGGTGATTGTAGTAACACCACCTTGTAGTAAAACAGTCATATTACAATCTGTACTAGGTACTTCGCCCCAAGGACCAAAGTCACAAGACCCATCGTCAGTATTAGCATCAGAATCAAAATTAGATGCCGCACTATTTGTACAACCATATACAGCATAGTTACAAGATCCATCTTCATCAGTTGCTGATGAGTCATAATTAGCTGCTGTTGGATCAGTACATCCTGCTACTTCATCACAGTTTCCTACACCGTCATTGTCATCATCATATGCAATTCCATTACAGTCTACACATTCACTAGAATAAGTACATGAACCATCATCTTCTGTTGCAGCAGAATTATAATTACACGCTGTCTCATCTGTACATCCTGGAATATTACAGTCTCCAATTTCACCTGTAAATGGAGCGCCGCCTGTTAAAATATCTTCGCCATCAGCATTAATTGTCCAACCGATATTATATTGCTGGATTCCACCTCCTGCAGTGACATCTAGACATCCTGTTAAATCAGCACAGAATACTTGAGTGTCTTGATACACATTGCCTAATGTAAATACATCATCACCAATAGTAATAGAGCTGCCATACCATCCTGCTACTACACCATTTGTAAACATTGTAACAGTCATTTCAGCTTGTCCTATGTCTGCACAAGAATTCACACATGAACCATCGTCTGTATTAGCTAAAATATTATAATTCCAAGCAGCAGGATCTGTACATCCTTCAATTACAGCTATACATGAACCATCGTCTTCTGTTGCATCAGGATTGTAATTGAATGCGGATGAATCTGTACAACCTGGAACGCAAATTGCAAAAGATGCATCACCTGCACATAGACTAAAATTGTCGACTGTGTAGGTGTCAGCTGTTGCGCCAAAGAAGTTAACCCCTCCTAAGTTGCCTGTCCAATCCCATGTTTCAACACAAGATCCATCTATTGAAACAGAAGCTAAGCCTGCATCTAAGTCAATATTTACTTCAACAGCAATCACGCCTGATTCATAATTAAATAATTCATAAGATTGAGTTGTATATCCTGTACCATCAGAATTGAAGTAAACTTCAAATTCCCATTGCCAGTTGTTTGGATCTCCGGAATTACCCATATTAAAGTAACCAGATCCACCACTAGGTATCCCCATGTCAAAAGACACAGTATATGAACCATTTTCAAATACTGGTGCAGTAGTAACTATGTCAGATCCTGGAGTTACACTAATTTCACCACCACTAACATAAACATCGGCAGAGCCATCATCGAACCATGTGTCAAATAAAGATGTTGTTGAAATGGCTGTTCCATCAGCATAATCAAATTCTTCATTTACACAATAATTATCACAATCTTCTGCATACCAACATGAACCATCATCAAGGTTAGCTTCTGAATTGAAGTTACATGCTAAATCATCAGTACATCCAAGCGTTGGGCAACCAGTTCCTAAGCCTTCAACAATAATTGAGCTCCAGTATCCACCAGTTCCATCATTCCATTCAAACTCATCATCTCCAATAGATAATGAGGCAGAACCATTACCACCACCTACAGCACTTGATAAAGAAATAGTATAACATCCATTTGCTAAATCAAAACAACCAGGATTCTGATTTTCATTTGCTGCAGAATTGTAATCATTGCCCCCAGATGCAACAGTGTTTCCATCATAGTCAGTAATTATAAAACCAAAGTCGGTTCCTTCACCATTATTTACAACAATGTCTAATACATCTGGTAAGTCACATTCAAATGGACAATATCCGTATTCTGCACTACCTGTAGTTCCTGCAAAAAGTGTGATTTCCGTGTCTCCTCCAATTGTTAAAATGTTACCATTCCAACCATCTCCGTATGCATCCGCCATATTAATAGTATAGCAGCCATTTGGATCTAAACAAGTCCAAGTGTCAACAATACCTGGATTTGCAAAATCATAACCACCACCAGCTGCATAGTCTACATCTCCTGCAGAGAATATGATATTGCCGTCAGCATCTTCAATATTAAAGGCTACTTCATATTGGTATAATCCACCATCACAAACTACTGTAACAGATTCCCATCCTTCTTGCTCACATTCATAAATACATGAACCATCATCATTTGTATTTAATGCATCATAGTTTGCAGCCTCTGGATCTGTACATCCGTAGAATACGCCACATTCTGATGCCTCTACACCAGCAACAAGTACTCCCTCTGCAAATGAGCCTTCTTCTAATTCAAAAGACATATCACCAATTGTTAGAATATTTCCATTCCAACCATCTCCCCAACTATCGTACATGTTTACTGTATAACAACCAGGTGCTAGACAAATTCCTGTACTTGTTGGAGCTCCTCCTGTTGCTGTAATGTTGCCATTTCCATCAACCACTTCCCAAGTCACTTCATACTGGAAGGAACCTCCATCACAACTTACTAAGTATGCATCAAGTCCATCTTCACAAATATATTCACATGAAGCATCATCAGAATTGGCACCTGCATCATAATTAGAAGCATTAGGGTCCGTACATCCATAATAGATACAAGGATCTGATGCATCAGCTGGTGACACTTCGTTTACATCAGCATCAGGATTGTAATTGTCAGCTGTTTCATCCATACAGCCATAAACGGGACAACCACCACCGATTACTTCATAGTGATAAGCATACCAGAAACTAAATCCAGTCCAACTATATTCATTATCTCCAATTATTAAACTTGCTCCTTCATCACCCATTCCACCAGAACTTGCTAGATTTACATCATAACAATCATCAGGGTCTATACAAACAACACCCTCAAAATCACTTCCTCCACCAAGGACTACATCTCCAGCACTATTAGTAATAGAGAAACCAAATGATGTTCCAGAACCATTATTAACACTTACAGCAACTTCATCAAAATCACATTCATAAACACAATTATAAGTGCCATTTCCATCTGTTCCAGCATAAAGACTCATTTCAACACCACCAATATTTAATATGTTGCCATTCCAGCCATCACCATATGAGTCTTGCATTTCAACAGAATAACATTCATCGTCTAATAAACAAATTTCATTTGAATATGGAGCACCTCCTGAAGCAACTAGATTGTTAGCTGAATCATATATCTGCCAAGAAACTTCTCCTTGCCATGTTCCACCGTCACATGTAATAGTGGTTGAAACTTGTCCAGCATCTTCATCACATGTATAAACACATGAACCATCGTTTTCTGTTGCAACTGTATCATAATTATCAGCATTTGGATCAGTACATCCTGGAACAGGGTTCTCTACACAAGTACAGTCATAACCATAACCTTCCATCATTTCAACGGTATATTCATATGTGTTATATACCCAAACATACCAGTAGCAAGAATACAGTTCTTCTGTGTCTAACCATGTTGCACAATCATATTCACATGATCCATCATCCATATTAGCATCTGGATTGTAATTTTCAGCTGTATCATCCATGCAACCCTCAGTTACACAGCTGTCATCATTTACTCCAAATGCTGCAGAACCACCAGTACCCTCAGCAGTTACTTCAAAATCAATACCTTCTCCTACAATAGTTAAATCATTTCCATTCCAGCCATCTCCATAGGAATCAGTCATTTCGATTGTATAGCATCCATCAGCAAGACATGTTCCTTCATCATAATAAGGAGCGCCTCCACTTACCACAACAGCTCCATTAGAGTCGTATATTGTCCAAGATACTTCATATTGATAAGTCCCCCCATCACATTCAATAGTAACAGCAGTTCCACCATCAGGACATGAGTATTCACATGAGCCATCTTCAACGTTATTAATTTCATCATAATTATCTGCCTCAGAGTCCATGCATCCAAAGTATATTCCACATGCAGTTGGGTCCCCAGTAGCAAATGTTCCGGTAGCAGAAGTTCCATTTGGATAAGGGTCAGTAGGACCTTCAAATGTCCATGTAAAGCCACTTCCTGTTTCTAATGTCATAACATTACCATTCCAACCATCACCAAATGAATCACTCATGTTTAATGTGTAACATCCAACAGATAAACAAGCTACATCAGAATAAGGAGCACCATCAGACATTAAGATGGTTCCATCTGCATCCACAATTTCCCATCCTACTTCTGCCTGGAATGATCCGCCATTTACATTTATTTCTACAGATTCGAAAGGAATTCCATTATCATCTGTAAATGATGAACAATCGTATTCACAAGAACCATCATCTTGGATAGCATTTTCACTATAGTTTGTTGCGGCAGTATCCATACAACCTAGATAATCTCCACAACCATTTTCACCAACCTCAAATAAAGCAGATGCTTCGGAATTGAAGCCGTCTATTGTGAATTCTAAATCATCTCCAATTTCTAATTCATTTCCATTCCATCCATCACCGTACGTATCTGTCATAAGTACTTGGTAACAACCAGGCGCTAAACATATTCCATATTCAGTGTAGTCATTACTGTCAAATGGAGCTCCACCCGATATAACTTCAAATCCATCTACTGTTTGAATTGTCCATCCAACTTCTCCTTGCCATGATCCACCACCACATGTAATTGTAAATGACTGATAAGAATCATTGTCTATTTCCCCATCACCATCTGTGTCACCACAAATATAATAACAAGGTTCATTTCCATCATCATCACTATTCGCATTTGGGTTATAGTTAGATGCCCACGGATCCATACAGCCATATTCAAAAGGAATGTCAAATTGAATTGTCATGTAGTTATTTTCATAAAAGGTTTCGCTGAACTCTGGAGAGACTCCCAAAGGTTGTTCAGCACCACCATTTACCCATACAGTTATACTATGTGAGCCTGGGCCTAAAACTGAAGCGGATGTTAATTCACTTAAATCATATTCTAAATCATAACATGTACCCCAGAAATAACCTTCACTGGTTACAAAGTCGTCAACAATTGAGTTATATGCAGTCAGTTCTTCTGGTGAGTCTGATATTTCAGCAAATCCATCAATTAACACCCATGTTGTTCCAAATGTTTCATTGCCATCTTGATCAGCAGTTGTTTCATTACCAGAGTTGCAAACCTGAGTTGATAATATTCCAGTTTCTTGATCAAAACTTACTGACTCAATTGCGATATCATAAAAATCAAAACCAGCATCTGTTGTATCTTCTGTACAAGCAGACCCACTAGTTGAGTCAAATGGAGTAGATCCTGTTAATGCAAAAACAGAAATTTCAGCATTTTGTATTTGCCAAGCTATTGAACTTGCGTCTCCTTCATCAACTACTAATTGATAACAACCATCTAATAAGTCATCAGGTGCACAGAAGTTAACAACATATCCATAATTTCCTACAAAATCTTCATTTAATGGACATTCAAGACAATCATCATGATTAATTTGTCCATCTGGAATGTCTGCTCCATAATTTGGGTTGTAATCTGCATCTTCTTCATTAGGACTACCGGTTAAATCAATAGCACCTGCTACATCTTCTGTTGGGAGAGGAGGTAGTTCGTACATGATTTCGGGTGTTGGTGAGAAATAAAATACTGTATCCATAACATCATAGATGTATGAGTCTTCCCAAATATTAAATACTGTCATAGAACTTCCATCCCATCCATTACTACTCCATGTGCCATCTTCATTTTGCGTTGCGTTTAAATCCATAAATGTTCCAACTAACATTAATGTGTTGTCAGGGTTTCCACAACCCCAATATGCACAATCTCCAGGTGTGTTTGCTCCTGGTTCATAGTCATCTGCTGCAATACCTGGGAATGGCGACCATTCCTGCAAACCATCATCCATACATCCTACAACATCATACGCGTCACAGCCTGCATAGCCCGGGTTATCTAGACACCATTCTTCCGGTGTTTGACAAGCTTGACAAGCAAGACAATCAGGTGTTAATGCCTCACAACATAAGTCGTTGTAAAGACATGACCCATCATCTATATTCGCAATTTCATCATAGTTACAAGCTAATTCATCTGTACAACCAGGGTATTCGCCTTCAGGTGTTACAATGATTGTTCCAATCATACCTTGTGCTGCATGTGTACCAACCGCACAGTCATAATTATAGGTTCCTTCTATGGTAAAGGTGTAAGATCCTATTTCTACAGGACTATCTGGTCCAGCAGAGTATACCGCACTTAAAGAAAATGCTTCTGGATTCCCAAAGCTTTCTCCGGTGATGGAATTAGTTTCAAAATTAACATCGTGAAATCCGCCGACATTTATCCATGTCACAGTTGATCCTACTTCAATTTCTAAAATCCCATCTTCATTTACTTCATTTGTTTGTGGGCTGAAATAAAATGCGCCTGCTTCGACATCATAATTACCTGGTTGTGCCCATGCAAATTGTAGGGCAAATAAAGAGGCTAGAATAGCCATCAAAAAGTTGAACTTTTTCATAATTTAAAATATTTAATTTTATTGATTTGGGGGTATGTTTAATCTATATGTTATATTTTTTGTTAATCTCAAATCAATATGTTTTCAAAAAAGACTAACACATAAATATAGTAAAATCAATTAAAAATTCAAAAAAATATACTATGTTTTTGATTCATTTTCATCTGTTGATTTTGCTAAATTATGCAAGTATATTTTTTGATAAAATATGTTTTTTTGGTTTATTATAGCTTGTAATATTTAGTGTGGTATTTCTTTTAGGTAGTTGGGTTTATTTTTTTACTTTGGGATATGTTGTGCCTTCGCCAATGACTTCGCCATTTTTGTATTCGTATACACTATGTTTTTCTCCCGTATCATAATAAAAAATAATTTCACCATGTTTTTGGTCGTTTTGATATGTGCCACTTTCTTGGAGTTTTCCAGTTTTATAATAAATACTATAATCACCGTTTTTTATTCCATTTTCATAAGTAGTCAGAGTATTAATTTTTCCTGTATTATGAATTGTAATTTGGATATCATGAAGTTGATTGTTGACATAATTTTCCTGTGCTTGTAATTTTCCTTTTTTGTCAAAATACATAAATATTCCTTCACGATTACCATTATTAAAATTCCCAATTTTTTGTACTAAACCATCTGTATTTTTTTCGATATATTGACCATTTAAAATTTCATTACTTGTGTCAGGAATATTGTTAGAGCAACCCAAAAAGGTCAACATTATAATTAAGGTGCTAGTGAAATAGATATAGTGCATGCTATTATGCTTTATTACAATTTTGTATCAAAATTAAAAAAAAATCACTATTCATCAATTATATGATAAATATATTTTTCATCTTGATTCTCATCTTCTTCCCAGTCATATTTTTTTCTTTGAGGACCTTTTTTAATAAAAAGAATTGCTGCTAAAAAACCAATAATTGATCCACTTAGATGCCCTTCCCAAGAAACTCCTTTTTTCACTGTTTCAGGGAATATTCCCCAGACCATACTTCCATATAAAAAAGTAATTAATAATGAGAAAGCTAATAATTGAGTGTTTCTTCTGAATAATCCACTAAAAAACATAAATGACGCTAATCCATAGACCACACTACTTGCACCAATGTGATATACTTCTCTACCAATGAACCATAAAAGCAAGCCGCTTGCAATATGTATAATGATATAAATCAAGTATGATAATTTATTATAAAAATGAATCATAGCCGATAATAGAAAAAAAAGAGGTAATATATTGTTAAAAAGATGTTTTTCGGAACCATGTATAAAAGGGGATAATATCACTCCAGGCAAACCTTCAATATTTTTTGGAAAAACACCTAGGAAAGCAAAGTTAGTATTGGTTTTTAACTCAATCAATTTTACCAATGACATAATTAATACCATGAAAATGGGAAAAATAAAGATAGTGTGAGATATTTTTTTGTTTTCTAAATCATTTGAGTGATTATCCATTGTCCAAAAATACGTATTTTTATTTCTACATTATGGATAATTTAACTAACACAAAATACTGGAATCTGCTTTCAACAATTGGTATTTCTTTAATTGTGTTCATCCTTTTTCAAATAACTCAATTAATTGTTGTCTCTATAATCATAGAAAATGATGTTATTCAAGGTTTTCAGACGGCTTGGGGTATGCTGGTTTCGGGAAATTCTTATTTAACAGAGAATCAAATTCAAGATGTTGCATATGGTAATTTGGGCTTAATATCTGGAATTTCTTCAATACTTGGAATGATATTTATCATTTTGTTTATTCGTGTTAAAAGTAGCCCGGTATTTAATTATCTACATGTTAATTGGCCTACATCCAAAACAGTAATTCTTTTTTTAGCTATTAGTATTGTTTTTATGTTTTTGTCCGAATTAATATCCTATTGGTATCATAATTACATGCTAAATCATCTGTACAACCAAAAATAGTATTCACAACACAAAAATCATGACTACTAGAATTCCCAAAGTCACCTCCCCCACTAACTAGAACCTCTGAATCAATAGTAATATCATAATTTCCATCAATACTACAGCCACTCCATTGTGAGCCCCCAAGTCCATCGCCATAGCTATCAGTAATAGTAAACGTATAACAACCTTCGGGCAAGCAAATACTTTCTGAAGTTAAGGAAGATGAATAGTTTCCAACAGTTTGAGATGCAATCACACTACCATTCTCATTTATTATACTCCATCCTGTTTCCTCTGGCCAACAATCAAACTCTATTACTAATGATACTGTTTGATCACATGCATACTGACACGACCCGTCATCTAAGGTGGCGGTGGCATCATAGTTTTGTGCTGTATCATCTGTACATCCATATATAACATTTCCAGCACAAAAATCACTTTCATTTGCACACACAGCTCCATCAGTATTGTCACAAATCCAATCAATAAAATAAGAGATTCTTGTATATACACCAGGGTATCCAGGATCAGCACAACCACTACCCCAACTGACAATACCACATTGAAGATATGTTCCTTCATCAGATCCTAAAACCACCATCGGACCACCACTATCACCTTGACATGAATCATAGCCACCATCTTCATAACCAGCCATAATCATATCTGAATCTATCTGTCCCCAACCATAATTTGATTGTGTAGTAATTGGAACACCTACAACCTGTAATTGTGTAGAATTAGTAGTGCCTTCTGTATCTCCCCAGCCAGTAACCCAGGACATTTCACCTGAATCTTGAACACCTAAATCAACTTGTTCATCACACATGAGAAGAACAGGTTGTTTAGTAGTATTAAAACTAATTGGACTATTAAGTTTAATAAGGGCAATGTCATTATTATAAGTGTTTGAATTATAATTATCATGAATAATAACTTCATCTGCATCATAACTGCTACCTCCTTGAGCATATGAATTATCTGAGCCTACCCTAACATCAATATTACTAGCAGATTCTCCCTCTAAACAATGAGCGGCTGTCAAAATCCAATATTGATGAATTATAGAAGCTCCACAAAAAGCATAACTCCATCCTCCTGAATTATACAATAAAGCCGCCTGATATGGGTAATCTTCAATATCGGCATTTTCACCACCCACAATATCTATTTGAGCAAATAATATATAAGGAAAAGAAAGGAGAGAAAAACAAAAAACAAACACTAACCTCATAAGCACACGATTATAATTTAAACTAAAACACTATATACAAGATACAAAATAAACAGGAAATTACTGTTTAATGAATCTTTGAAAGCCTGTACCATCAAATAAGAAATAAGTACCTGACGCTAAATATGAAACATCTAAAACCACTGAATTCTGAATATCCTTAGAAAGGATATGTCTCCCATAAATATCAAAAATAGAAACAAATGAAGCATTCAGCTCAATATACATTTTATCTGCAACAGGATTTGGATAAATTAAGATGTGCGAAGATGACAAATCATTAATAGACACTGAACAATCTGTACTTGCGATTAAATCAGAACGTAAATTAACTAGAGAGTTTATCATAATATTAGCTTGGCATTCTGTAAACATATACATACATGCATCATTAACATAATCCATATAATTCATAGTCATGTCTATAGTACTACATGACTCTTGCGGAAAAGCAGGACAACCATAATTGGGAGAACTAGTTGAGGGAGTATCATCACAACCATCCCAATCTGAACACCCAGCATAAAATGTATGTTCAAGCCCAAGGTAATGACCAATCTCATGTGTTGCTGTTCGCCCTAAATTATAGGGACTTGCAGAATCTATATTAACACCAAAATATTCAAAATCAATAACAACACCATCTAATTCGGGCTCAACATCTCCTGGCATAGTTGCAAAACCAAGTAAATTACCAGACAAATTACACACCCAAAAATTTAAATAATTATTAGAATCCCAAGCATCTACTCCACCTTCACTAGATTTCTTCATAGAATCGTCACTCATGTTAAATGATAGAACATCAGTATATACTCTATTAATTCCAGAAAACGAATTACCATCCAAATCTTCCTGCACTAGACAAAAAGATATACCTACATTTCCCACAATGCTAGCAAATTCTGTAGGCACATTAGATAATTCTGTATTACCCGCATTATAGTCTGTATTTAAAGTTTCTATTTGAGAATAAATTCTATCATCAGATATATTTTCTTCTTCATTATTATATAAAACATGTACTACAACTGGAATAACATAATTACCAGCATGAATATTATTTGACGAAACATGTGTTTTATGATGACGAAAGAGACCTTTTTCTTTTAAATTCTCTCTATATTCATCTGTTGAACATCTTTGAGTTTGAGCAACACAAAGAGAAGAATAACAAGTAAATAATATGAAAATAAAATATCTCATATTACAAATTTACAAAATATAAAAGAGGTAGTTAAAAATTA
>NZWM01000033.1 GCA_002698365.1 Flavobacteriales bacterium
TGTTCTGGCTTAATTCTTGGACATATCATCTCATTAATAGCAGTAAGTTTATGGAATGTACTCAAACTAATAAAAGGATTTCCAATAGAATTAATTCATCAAAACATTATAAAGAAAAATTTTAAAAAATATATAGACTTTTTAAAGTTCTCTACTATTTCAAATTTATTTAATTCATTTTCGAGTATTGGAATGACAACAGTTGTCATTATTTTTTTTGGGCCTAAAGTTGCTGGATTATATTTTTTAGCTGAAAAATTAATAGCAATACCAATATCATTTATTACAAGCTCTATTTCACAAGTCTATTTTGAAAAAGCTAGTAAACTATTTCATTCAGACAAAATAGAATTACTAAGACTAACTAATCAAATACAAAAAAATATATTTTTTATTTTATTTCCGATATTGATTGTAGCTAGTTTATTTGGTAAAGATATATTTTCCATATTTGGAAATGAATGGCGAGAAGCTGGAAAAATGTTAAAATATTTTAGCGTCTTCATACTATTAAAAAACATGTATTCACCTATCAGCCACATTGGTGATATTTTAAATAAACAAAAAGTTCTTTTATTATTTAATATTAGTCTTTTCCTTTTTCAAATAGGATCATTTTATTTTTTAAAAGAATATAACGATATTCAAATAGCTTTATTAACAGCTTCTACAATGGGAGCATTACATTATTTGGGTTTAAATACATACATGAAACAACAATTAATTAAAATATCATGAGAAAGATTTTCAAGCCTATTTTATTATTATTTGATGACAATATATTTCGCTTGTTAGTAAAGTGGATATATCCGGAATATAAGAGACCTCGAAAAGGATATGCTTATAATTTCAATATTTTAAGAAAATACTTTTTCATGCAAAAAATTATAGGATTTAATAGACGTGCCCCTTGGCCCGTGGATTTTAGAAGTAAAATTTTGGGGATTGAACATATTGATAAAGGGATTATGTGTGATCCCGGAGATAATATTGGAATATACATTAATGCATATGGTGGATTAAAATTAGGAAACAATGTTAACATAGGACAAAATACAATTATCACCACAACAAATCATAATATATATGACCATCGGAAAATCGGTGAAAAGAGAGGTGTTATCATCGGAAATAATGTGTGGATAGGAGCAAATTGCTCTATTTTAGCTGGCATAGAAATAGGTGACAACGTCACAATAGGAGCTGGGTGCACTATCAGAAATAACATACCCTCAAATAGCTTGGTTGTACAATCAAATGATGCAATAATATTAAAAGAGAAAAAACCCTATCAATGGGACTGTTCAAAAGAAGAATTGCTTTAGTTTAATCTTTTTTTAGTAAATTAATAACCTCAAATAAGAAAATAACCCTCTAATGAATTAAAATTATGAAAAAACACGTACTTATTATTATAACACTTATAATAGGACTACAAAATTATGCACAAATAGATTCGAAAAAGATTAATCACGTGCCTATGTATAATCCTAGCGTAGTAATTGATATTTCTACCCCATCAGCTATGGGCGGTGATGATGTATTATGGTCAGAAGATTTTTCTGACAACACAACACCTAATATAGTCACAGAAGATATTGCCGGATATGGTGATTGGAAATGGAGTGATCAATCTCCAGGTGGACAGTGGAGTGCAAATACAACAATAATTGCATCTGAAACGCCTGAAAATGGATTTATGCTTATGGAAGCTGATTTTTATAATACCGGGCCCCAAAACGGTTTGCCGGAAGATGGAACAGTAGGTGAAAATCCAATTAATGCTAGTTTTACAATTGGACCAATTGATTTATCTGCTTCAGAAACAGAAGAGTTAGTACTACAATTTTATTCAGACTACAGAATATGTTGTTATCAGCCAGGAGCAGGAAATAATGATCTAAATGTTTACATAAGCACAGATGGAGTCGACTTCCAAGACTTAGAATATATCGAAGGTGATACTTATGACACTAATGTACAATCATTTTCATTAAGTCAGATCCCATTAGGTAACCACGCGGCTAATGTTGATGGTGTATATTTTAAATTTGAATGGATTGGCACACATTATTACTGGATGATTGATGATTTGTCTATTATTCAAAGACCAGCATTTGATTTACAAATGAAATCTTCATGGATAACCATGGAAAACCCAGCATACATAGAATATTATTCAGTTCCAGAAAGCCAAATGCCTGATGAAATGTTAATAGGTGCAGAAGTATATAACTATGGATATAATGATGATACCTCAATCACTTTAACGGGAGAAATAACTAGTACAAGTGCTGGCGCCTACATTGAATATGAATTAATAGAATCAGATTCAACTGCATTAGTAGAAACTGACTATTTTGATGTTTCAATGCTAACTGTTGGAACATACACTTTTACAGCTGAGGTGACTTCATCTGGTGATGATCCTACACCAGAAGACAACAGCTTATCAAGAGAATTTGAAATCTCGGAAAATGTATATGCAATTGATGGGTTATATAATTCTTCTGAGTGGATGGGAACAGGATGGCCAGGTGGTGATGACACAGCAGATGGAGTAAGGTATGCTAATTTTTTTGACATCAAACAATCAACTACACTGAGTTCTATTACTGTATACCTAGATGGCAACGAACACCCGACTAGTCTAGGCACATTTGAGACACAAGCTGGCGGGGAAATTATAGCATATGTTTGTGACACCACAGGAATATTTGACCCGCTAGTCACCACATTAAATCCAGATTTTGGAGGCGCCATTTGGACAAGTGATTTTTATTTAGTAACAGAAAATGATGTCGCCAATGAAATGATTGTAATTGATGTTCCTGAATTAGCTTTAAACCCTGATGCATATTATGTGGTAATAGAAATGTATAGTAATGGATTAGAAAGTGATATCTTAATAAGAGATGACACCTCTGTCCTACAACCTTGGTTTGCATCATTAGTATTTTACCCTAGTGATCAAACATGGTACTCAAATCCAAATGCAGCCAGTATTCATTTAGGACTAAATGGATTTGAAAATAGTTTATCGGAAAACACATTAGATGGAATTACAGGTTTTCCAAATCCAACTAAAGACTATATTGAAATCACTAGCGAAAACATATTATATGGCAAATGCAATGTAAACATCTATAATATGTTAGGCAAACTTGTTTTGTCTAAAGAGTTCAAGACCTTTGGAAACAAACAAAATATTAATTTAGAGAAATTAACAGCTGGGTCCTATATCATAGAATTTGTCAACAACCAAGCTACAAATAAACAAAAGTTGATTATTGAATAAATAAATTCTTAGTCTATATATAATAAAAAGGGGAGCGCTGCTCCCCTTTTTACTTTATTGATTTAATAAAATTGTTATTTCCATTCCCGATCTACCACAAAGACTTTCATCTGCGCCTTATATTCCCGATCTACCACAAAGACTTTCATCTGTGCCTTATATTCCCTATCTACCGGGAAAATTTTCATTTGCGCTTTATACTCCCTGTCTACAATAAAGACTTTAGTATCTGCTTTATACTCTCTATCTACGATAAATACTTTTGTTGCCATATATAATAATTTTTAATTAACCACTCTAAACTAATAGATTTTAGAAACACAACTAAATAAGTTAAAACAATTCAAAATAATCTTCTGGATTACGAACTAAATAATCTATTTCCTCATCAATAACTCTTGATAGAAATACTCTTATTTTTTCTATTTTTTCTTCATCTGGATTTTCTATAGAACTTAAGTAATCCAAGGATTTATTTAAAATCTTTTCATATTCTAATAAAGTGTCTTTTTCTTTTGCAACTAAAATATCATTTAAAATTTTATCCATAAGAATTATTGATTGGAGTGTTTATTTTTTGTTAAAGACAATATAGTGAAATATTTATTATTTTTTTAGTAGTCGCCTTTGTTTTAGTGACCAAGTGATTTGAAACTCTGATACACAAACACCATTACTATCATATCCCTTGGATTTCATAATACATTTTTGAGCTTCACCAGTTTCTATTGCTTGTTCCACAGCAGTTAATATTTTCTCACCATCTAAACAAATAAAATTTATTTTAGTTGTAGCTTTCTTATAATAATCTGCTTTGATACTAGTAACAAGTATCGACATATTTTTACCATCTGAATGTAAAATTGCTAAAACGCCAGTAGACAATTCTGCTGCCATTGCTTGAACAGCAAAATACATTGATTTAAAAGGATTTTTATTCCAATAATTATATGGCACAGTAACATTCGATTTTTCTATATCTAAAATAGGAACCCTTAATCTAGCCCAAAACCCCATTGGCAATTTCCAAATCAGGAAAAAGATAAATCGCCATGTGGTAAATATTCCAATAATTTTATTTATTCCTATTTCTTTATTTTTCATTATAACAATATAATAAATATATACTATCTTATACTCTAAATAAGTTAGAGCTATAAGTAATATTAATTTAGAAAAAATTGAAAACAGAAAAATTAACATTTAAAGAATTCAAAGAGTCTATATTAAAAGATTATAGAATAGTTGTTGAAAGTAGAGAAGCCAGTTTGTTAGGTAGAAAAGAGGTTTTAACCGGAAAAGCCAAGTTTGGTATTTTTGGTGATGGGAAAGAAGTTGCACAAGTAGCCATGGCTCGCACTTTTAAACATGGAGATTTTCGATCAGGCTATTATAGAGATCAAACATTTATGATGGCTATTGGAGAACTCTCTTTAGAAGAGTTATTTTCTCAACTATATGCAAATACTGATTTAGAGAAAGAACCTGCATCTGGTGGAAGACAAATGAATAATCATTTTTCTACAAGAAGTCTAGATAATAATGGGGATTGGAAAAACCTAACTAAACAATATAACTCGGCATCAGACATATCACCAACAGGCTCACAAATGCCCAGACTCTTGGGATTGGGTCATGCCTCAAAAATCTATAGAAACAATAATGATTTAAAAAAATCGAAATTTAGTAATCAAGGTGATGAAATCGCTTTTGGTACAATTGGAAATGCAAGTACTTCTGAAGGATTGTTTTTTGAGACAATAAATGCAGCAGGTGTACTACAAGTGCCTGTACTTATATCTATTTGGGATGATGGATGGGGCATATCCGTGCCAACTAAATACCAAACAACAAAAGGAGATATTTCAGAGATTTTAAAAGGATTTCAAAGAACACAAAAAAAAGATGGATTAGACATTTATAAAGTAAATGGATGGGATTACAGTGAATTATGTTCTACATATATTCAAGCAAGTAGACTATGTCGAAACCATCATGTTCCGGTTATAATACACGTAAAAGAAATGACTCAGCCACAAGGTCATTCTACTTCAGGTTCACATGAAAGATATAAAACAGAAGCTGAATTATCTTGGGAAAAAGAATTCGATTGCATCAAAAAAATGAAAGAGTGGATTATTGCAGAAAATATAAGCACACAATTAGAACTGGAAAAAATAGAGACAGAATCAAAAATAAAAGTAAAAGAAGCACAAAAAAAAGCATGGTCTGATTATCTTTCAAAATTAATAGAAGAAAAAAACTCACTATATGATGTAATCAATATTCACGGAAACAAAGAAGACTCATTAGTAAATGAAACTCTTTTATTATTAGAAAAAGAAAAAACACCAACCAGGAGATTACTAATCAAAACAGCCAAAAAACTAATTAGAAACACTCAGTATAAAAATGAATCTATTCAACCGCTAAATGAATGGTTAAAAGAATATCTGACAGAAAATAAAAACAAATACTCAAGTCACTTATATAGTGAATCTAAATTCTCTTTGCGAAATAATAACACTGATGCTATTATTACAAAAGTGAATTTTGATAATCAAGTAAAAGAAGTTGATGGGAGGATAATATTAAGAGATAATTTTGATGCCTTATTAAATAAATATCCGGAACTAATTATTTTTGGTGAAGACAGTGGGAAAATAGGAGACGTAAATCAAGGTTTAGAGGGATTACAACAAAAATATGGAGAGAATAGAGTTAGTGATACCGGAATTAGAGAAGCTACTATTATCGGACAAGGGATAGGCCTAGCAATGAGAGGACTAAGACCAATAGCAGAAATACAATATCTTGATTATTTATTATATGCTATTCAAATACTTAGTGATGATTTAGCCACATTACAATACAGAACAGTTGGTGGACAAAAAGCTCCATTAATAATAAGAACGAGAGGGCATAGACTAGAAGGCATTTGGCATTCAGGATCTCCGATGGGAGGCATAATTAATTTATTGAGAGGTATTAATATTCTTGTTCCTAGAAACATGATAAAAGCCGCAGGCTTTTATAATAATCTTTTAACGAAAGATGAACCGGCAATAGTTATAGAATGTTTGAATGGATATAGATTAAAAGAGAAATTGCCTACGAATTTAGGTGATTTTCAAACAGAAATAGGTGTTGTGGAAATTATTAAAAGTGGTGAAGATATAACTTTAGTGACATATGGATCTTGTTGTAGAATTGCCGTAGATGCTGCACATGAATTAGAAAAACTCAATATATCAATAGAAATTATAGATATCCAATCTTTAATCCCATTTGACATTCGGAATGACATTAGTAAAAGTATTCAAAAAACTAATCGTGTAATATTTTTAGATGAAGATGTACCGGGCGGAGCCACTGGATATATGATGCAACAGGTTTTGGAAGATCAAGATGCATACAACTATTTAGACAGTAGCCCTCTAACCATAACATCAAAAAGCCATCGACCAGCTTATGGTGATGATGGTGATTATTTTTCAAAATCTAATACTGATGATGTAATTGACAAATGTTATGAATTAATGCATGAAGCTGACCCAAAAAAATATCCAAGCATATTTTAAATGAAAAAAACAACAGAAGAAACAAGTTTATATAATAATCTCGAAACAATGAGTATCAATGATTTATTAATTAATATAAATCATGAAGATCAAAAAGTGGCAAAGTCAGTAAATAAAGCTATACCCAATATTTCACAATTAGTAAAAACTATTGTTAAAAAAATGTCCAATGGTGGAAGACTATTTTATATTGGATCTGGCACCAGTGGAAGATTAGGGATTGTAGATGCATCAGAATGCCCACCCACATTTGGAGTTTCAAAAAACATGGTTATTGGTATAATTGCTGGAGGAGACTCAGCAATCAGATCATCTGTAGAAGCAGCAGAAGACAATATGAGTCAGGCGTGGATAGATTTAAAACGCCACAATATCACAAAAAAAGATGTTGTTGTTGGCATCAGCGCCTCTGGAACGACGCCATATGTAATTGGCGGGCTAAAGGATTGTCAAACACACAATATATACACCGGATGTATAACATGTAATAAAAATATGCCAATATTAAAAGTCAGCGACTCTGCTATAGTATTATTAGTTGGACCCGAATTTATTACAGGAAGTACAAGAATGAAAGCAGGCACAGCACAAAAAATGACACTAAATATGCTATCTACTAGTGTTATGATTAAACTTGGACATGTCATTGATAATAAAATGGTTGACATGCATATAAATAATAAAAAGTTAAAAGAACGAGCAATTAAAATGATTCAAAAGATGTCTAATTTGAAAAAAAATAAAGCAATAGAATTATTAAAAAAATATGGGACTGTAAGAAGCGTTCTTAAGAATATTCAATAATGGCGAGAAAAGAAAAGTTTAAAAAAGGTATTAAAAAAGCAGCTATTTCAGTAAGTCTAGCAATAGGGCCAATTTTAGTCATGTATGCAGCTGGTCAAGAAGGTGTTGTTTATACATATATGCAAATGGTTGGGACACTATGCATGTGTGGATCTTTAATTTTTGGATTTTTAGCAATAAAAGAAATTTTAGATGGTTTCTTTAACGAATAAAAACTAGTGAATTAGTATCTGAGTTAGATTTATCAAAAGCATATCCTAGTCCAGAAAAAGTTTTTAAATCATCTAAATCTTGGATTTTATTCTTCATAACAAAGCTAGCCATTGCACCTCTAGCCTTTTTAGCAAAAAAACTAATTATCTTATATGCACCATTCTTGTTATCTAAAAATTTCACATCTATCACATTACGTTTGATTTTTTTTGGCATTATTGAAACATAATATTCATTAGAAGCTAAGTTTAATAAAAATCTTGAATTACTTTTCTCCAAACTTTCATTTAAATAATTTGCAATTTTTTCACCCCAAAAATCATATAAATTAACACCCTTTTTATTGTGTAATTTTGTGCCCATCTCTAATCTATATGGCTGAATTAAATCTAATGGATTTAAAATACCATGCAATCCCGAAATAATTTTTAAATAATCTTGACTATAAAGCACATCTTCCTCTGAGAAAGACTCTACATCAAGACCAACATATACTCCACCTTTGAAACAAAAAATAGATTGTTTAGCATTAGATAAATCAAAATCAGAATTCCAACTATGATAACGTTTTAAATTTAATGCACTCAACTTAGCACTGATTGACATCAAATCAGACAATTGTTCCTCATTTAGTTTTTTTAATTCACTTATTAAATAAGTACTTTCTTTTAAGAATTTAGGAATACTATGTTTTGAAAAAATTGATTTCTTTTCAAAATCTAAAGTTTTAGCAGGAGATAAAATAACAATCATAAGTTTTCTTAATTAAAAGGATTTGAGAAATTTGAATTATTAATAAATTCTTCATCTGATAAAGTTAAAAGAAATGCTTTTAAATTCGCTTTTTCTTCATTACTTAAAAGTAACCCAACACCAACATATTTCATTAATGGATCTACAGTAGGTGAAGGATGACCTCCAAAATTATAATGATCAATCACCTCTTCCAGAGTGGCAAATCGACCATCATGCATATAGGGTGCCGAAAACTCAATATTTCGTAATGTGGGGGATTTAAAAAGACCTTGATCTAGTGGATTACCTGTTACATTATATCTTCCTAAATCTTCAAATTCAGTGTCCAAACCATTATTGTGAAATATATTATCTGTAAATAATCCGATTGGATGACAATGAAAACAATCCCCACGCTCAGTAGCATATATATTGAAACCATCAATTTCTTCTTCAGTAAACATAATTTCTCCATTTAACCACTTATCAAATCTAGAATTATATGACACAATACTTCGTTCAAATTGTGCTATTGCCATAACAACATGAAGAGAGTCAATATCATCTGTACCAAATGCATTACAAAATAAATCAGGGTATATCTCTGACATCTGCAATCTATTGATGACCTCCGACCAATTATTATTATGCAATTCCACCTCATTCAAAATAGGGCGAAAAGCTTGGTCTTCCAAAGAACTTGATTTCCCATCCCAATCAAAATCAGTAGAAAAAATAGAATTAATAATTGTCGGAGCATGTCTATCACCTATTGCCTCATTAACTCCAAAACTAAACTCCTTATTATCTGAAAATGCATATTCTTGTTTATGACATGATGCACAAGAAACAGTATTATCAGAACTTAAAATGGGATCATAAAATAAATGCCTTCCTAAATTAACACCCTCTTCAGTCAAAGGATTAAATGATGGAATATTCGGTGTAGGAAAATTAGAAGGAAATGAAAGATTGAAAATTGTCGGTTGATTTTCTTCACATGTCGTATCTTCTTCTGGACAATAAGGCTCATACTTATCACAGCTAGAAAAGAATAAGAAAAAAAAGAAAAAAACTGAAAAATATCTCATTATTTAAAATCATTGCGTTTCCAAAGAAAAAATATCTGAACCATTCTGATATAAAAGATTTTGTGCATCTATATTATCCATAATACCCGATCCAAAAAAACTCATATCATATATAGGGTCATTGTACCAATTATTCACATTCATATTAATCGAAATTGAAGTAGAAGGAGTGAAGTTAAACACAGGAGAAAGAATAGAAAAATCTTCAGCATTAGTAGGACCTGTATGTGTGTTGTAAAAAATCTCACCACACTTACCCTCTAACTTCATATAATGATAGCCTCCCTGAAATGCTAAATTTGTTCCATTTAAATTTGGCCACACCATAGCATTATGGAAATTATTAGGACTATTTAAATATTCATTATCAATATTTTTTTCAGATGAAAAACCTAGCCTAAAGCTGATACCTAAACATAAACCAGGCAAATTTTCTATATTATAATTAAGTGTTTCAGCATCATCTGTGTTTACAAAAATAAAATCATTTAAAGCCATAGAGTCATCCTCAAAATATAAAACCACATCACTTAAAACATATAATAAGCGTCTTACACTATATGGATTTCCAAATTCATTTGCATAAAAAATATTATCATTTCCATAAATAATCTCTTCGCCATCTACTAAATGATTAAACTGAATATTTAAAAAGTATGATTCATCCGGATCAGAATCCGGATCACAGCCAAAACAGAAAATCACAACTATAATAAATAGAAAGGATATAAAATTATTTTTTAGCATAAAAATTATATATTGATATTATGAAACTATATTCAATAATAACAAAATTAATATTATTTCCCTACATATTATTGTGTCAAGGGGTAATTACAAATAATTTAAACGAAGTGATTCTCAATCAAAATCCTACTTCATTAATTCCAATCATCATTGAAATTAATGATAATTTTGATTTATCGAATTTAAAAAAAGATTTTGAAAACAATAACGTCACTGTTAAAAAACGTGCATCTATTATTTGTGATACAATGCAAAAAGTTGCTTCAGAAACTCAACAGCCTATAATAGAAATAATCAAAAGACACACTTATAAAAACTTAAAAAATTCTTGGATTATAAATAGTATTTTTTTAGAGGCTGCGCCTAAATTGATTCAAGCTCTATCTAATCATCCAAATATTGCTCTCATTAGTTTACAAAATACAACAGCTGATATTATAGAATATACTGAAGAACAAGAACACAATACTATACAAACAGAGAATGGGACTGAACCAGGCATAGAAGCAATTAATGTAAGGCCTCTTTGGGAAATGGGCTACACTGGAAAAGGAATAATTGTATTTAATTATGATACAGGTGTTTGGCCAGATCATCCAGCTTTTTCAAATAGATTCTTAGCAAATTCATACCCAATGAATCAATGCTGGGATGGATATTTTAGTGACATTCCTAATGGGCATGTCAGTGATCACGGCACACATACTTTAGGTACAATAGCTGGATTAATATCAGAAACAAATGATACGATTGGCATCGCTTTTAATGGATATTGGATTGCTAATGATTTTGTAACATCTTCAGTGGAAACTCTTCCTCCAATAGCAGATATGATTACGTCTTTTGAATGGGCATTAAATCCAGATGGAGACACATCAACAGATTACGACGTTCCAGATGTTATTAACAACTCTTGGAGATGGTATAATGAAATGGATACTTTTCAATGCGCTGGCTATGCTGTGGAATTAATGAACGTGATTGAAGCTGCGGGTATTGCAAATATTTTTTCTGCTGGCAATAATGGACCAGATAATGAAGGAGTCCGATCGCCTCAAAGAATTAATTCCAACTTAGTCAACACTTTTTGTGTAGGTAGTGTTAATGCTAATGATGAAAATCTTCCAATTAGCACTTTTTCATGCAGAGGGCCGACTCAATGCCCAGGAGAAGGTTCTTTATCTATTTATCCAGAAGTAGTAGCACCAGGACAGAATGTAAGATCTGCTTGGGGAACAGATAGCTTTAATACCATTTCTGGCACATCAATGGCTTCCCCTCATGTATCTGGTGCAGTTATGCTCCTAAAAGAAGCATTTCCCTTTTTAACAGGAGAAGAAATACTTTTAGCACTGTACTATACTGCTAGTGACTTAGGTGAACTAGGTGAAGATAATACATATGGGATGGGCATTATTGATGCATATGCTGCTTTTAATTATTTAACTTTAATTTATGAACCAGTTTTACCAAATGCTATATCAAATGATTTAATTCTAACAAACATTATAAATCCCCCAAAAGACATTGAGTGTGAAGCTTTTTTTACACCGACTATTAACATTTTAAACAACACGGATTCAATTATTGAAGAAATCAAAATCTATTATATAGATTACCTAAATCAATTTGAAGAAGATTCTATTATAAGTCAAATAAACTTAAGTCCTTATCAGGATATAAATATTGAATTACCAACTATAAACAATGGTGATTATGGCAACAAAGAGTTTGGATTTCGCATTTCAACTATATACCCTTTAATAGAAAATGATTATCATAATAATCGAAAAATGGTTAGATATAGATATAAACCAACTATGGAATTACCATTTATAGAGGATTTTCAAAATGGGATATCTGATGAACATTGGCATATTATTAATAGTGATTATGCTAGAACATGGGACACAATAGAAACTGGAGGATTAAGTACTAATAACATATCTGCATATGTTAATCTATATGGATATAACCCAAGAGCTGAACAGAAAGACGAATTAATTAGTCCAAATATCTCATTATTTGGGAACTCTATAAATCTATCTTTTCAGGTTGCTTACCAAAAGTATAATAGTTCTTCGAAACAAGATACATTAACAATCTTATTGTCTGATAATTGTGGAGAAAGTTATGATTATACAATATTTGAAAAAGGTGGACAAGACTTAAGCACATATAATGAAGTCACAAACAACTTCATTCCCGCAAATAACAATCAATGGCGACAAGAAACAGTTAATTTAAATAATTTTTCAAATGAAGAAGTAATGTTAAAATTTGTTACAACAAATTTGAGGGGCAATAATATTTTAATTGACAATATTAATATTTACAATGAAGAAAACATAAGTTCATTACAAGAAAAAGAGTTAAATATATCGGTGACACCCAATCCATCATCTGCTATTTTCACAATTCTATGTGCAGGCATCTATATTGAGGATATAAAAATTTACAACAATATTGGTCATTTAAATGAATATATATATATGAATAAAAAACTCCATGAATATCAGTTAGATTTTACAAATAAAAAATCAGGATTATACTTTTTATCTATAAAAACAGAGCAGGAAAATAAAACATTAAAAATTATTAAAAACTAATTAATAGTATTATTTGACGACTAATGCACCTGACACTTTAACTAAAATAGTATCAGCTATATTCATTCTTACAATCTTTGGGATTTTAATTTTATAATCTTTTAGCGGCACATTAAACTCAGAATAAAATAAAATAGTACCGTTTTTCATACTCAAATTTGTGTCAATTATAACATCTTGATCCACTCCATGTATATTTAATACGCCTGGTGCAGAAATATTCATAAAACCATCATCTAAAATAGCAACCGGTTCAACAAAAGAACCCTTAAAAAAGGACATACTATATTTTTCCGACTCCATGTATTTTTCGTTAAAATGTTTTTGCATTAACGATGATGGAAAAACAAATGTGTTAATAGGAATTCTAAAAAAAAAATCTCCTGTTGCAATATCAACCACACCATCTAATTGATTAGAAAGAGCTGAAATATCCTCAAGAGGAGCCGATGAAAAAAATGAAACTTGTGCATTATCTACAAACATTTTTTGAGAAAAAACACACAATGGAAACACGAATAATATTACTAAAAACCTCATATTTATAAATTAAATTCTCGACTAATATTGAATCCAAAATGCACCCCGCCAAAGCCACCGTCCGACCAATCAGACTGTGTTCTAGTCATAAAACCAGATTCATGCATCGGCATAGAATTACTAAGATGTAATTGAAACACATGTCCGCCTGTTTCAATATCTACACCTATAGAAAAAGAATTATGATAATAATCTTTATTATAATCTGATTCATTTATTCTATATAAATATTCTGCATTTATCGACAAGCTTTTGGTAATTAAATATCTAACACCAAGACCAAAAAGAATAATATCATTTGGGTCTGAATCGAATTGAACCATATTCCAATGAACCCATGTAGGCATAATTTGTATAGATAATTCTGTATTTATTTTAGATGCAATTAACAACTGATTACTAAAAGACATTCTTCCTATTATAGGATAATTAGCATAGCCTTTTCTATCAGAATTAATCGAAATATTGGACAAGTAGACGCAACTAAACGGTATATGCTTCTGCCCTTTAGTTTGCTGAATTAACGCATATTTAATATATCCATCATAAGTTTTTTGATAACTACTCCTCCCCATGCCAATCATCATATTTTTTATTAAACCATATTCAACACCTATTCTAATCTTAGCTTGATCTAAACCATAAAGCTCATAAGCACCAGTGTTTAAAAGTCCAAAACGATGAGAAATTCTAAAATCCAACTGTTTAGTGTCAAACATTTCTACAGAGTGATTATTAATAATACGTGTTGATTTAAATGTATTGATCACATTAGTTGTTTCGGTAATTGGATCTAAAAAAGACTCCAGGTCATCCTGAGAAAACACACATGAAGAACAAATAAAAAAAACTAATACTTTATTGAACCAAGCCATCTTCTATCCAGGTTTTTATTTTTAATTTTTCACACTCTGTAAGTTGAAATTGCACTGGCAAGTTAGGTGGAGGCATAAAATCATTATCAATTTGAAAACAAAAATCATAACTCAATAAATTTTCATAAGTTGTTAAATTTACTCCGTGGCTATTAACATCATTACCATGACAAGAATTACATTTCGCATCGATAATCGGTAAAATATCTAATTGAAATGATAGATTTTCTAACATACAATCTGTAGACAAAGAAAATAAACTAAAATCCGTATTATCCCAATCACAATCAAAAATTAAATTTCCATTAGCATCAGCAAAGTAATCTTGCTCATTATCAGTGCTACAAGACAAGAAAAAAAGAAAGAAAAGAAAAAAGGATATTCGCTTCACTAATTATTATTTACTCTAATATAATCAATTATTTTTTTAATTAAATGAAGTCTATCTTTACCTCTAACATTATGAGCATGTCCTGGATATATAAAATAATCCATCTGGATATTGTTGTCAACAGAAGATTTAATGAAATCTAAAGAATGTTGGGGGACAACTACATCATCAAGTAATCCGTGTATCATTAAAAGAGGGTCCTCTAATAAGTTAACTTTATTAATTAAATTCGTGGAGCTATAACCTTCTTTATTATTATCTGGATGGTCCATATATCTTTCTGTATACATAATCTCATAGTACTCCCAATTTGTCACAGGACCACCTGCAACACCACAAGTAAAAAGATTAGGATGATTCAGTAATAAATTGGTAGTCATAAATCCACCATAACTCCAACCATGTACAGCTATTCTATTTGAATCAACAAACTCTTGTTTAAGCAGATAATCATAACCCTTCATTTGGTCTATCATTTCTACTTTACCAAGCTCACGAAATATTACTTGTTCAAAATCACGCCCACGATTTTCAGAACCTCTTCCGTCCAAAGCAAATACAATGTAATCTTGATTAGCAAGATAATACATCCATAGAGGAGATGATGCCAGCCAATTATTTCTAATTAATTGTACACCTGGACCATTATATACATATATAAGAACAGGATATTTTTTGCTTTCATCGAAATTATATGGTTTAATTAACCTTGCGTTTAATGAAATATTATCGTCTGTTTTAATTTGAAATAAATCTGTGTCACCAATGTTATAGTCTTTTAAAGGATTTTTTGCTACAAGTAGTTCACTCACCAAATTACCTTTATGATTAATAATTCTAGTAACCGAAGGAGTATTTACGTTTGAAAATATATCTATAAAAAAAGATTTTGTTGGACTTATTTTAAATGAATGATAATTGCCATCACCCATTATTCTTTTTTTATATTTTTTCTTAACTGATACATTCCATAAATCTATGCCTAATCCATCATTAGAATATGAAGAAAAATATATATTATCATTATTATAGCCAAAATAATCTTTCACAATATGTTTTCGATTCAATACTTTTTTTATTAATGTCCCCTCGGTATTATATAAATAAAAATTATCATACCCCTCTTTTTCGCTTCTCCACAAAAAGTTATTATTAGAAATAAATTCCATAGGGTGCAAAGGCTGTACATATTTATCACTTATTTCTTCAAATAATGTTTTAACGAAAGATCCATCTACTGCGCTATATTGATTAAGTTTTAAATGGTTTTGGTCTCTATTTAACACAGCAACATAAATATATTTTTCTTGTGGCCCCCAACATATATTGGTTAAATACTGCTCTTTCGGTTCACCAGTATTTAAATAAATCACTTCTTTTGTTAAATTGTTAAAAACTCCAATAGAAACATGATGACTAGTCATTCCTGCCATTGGATATTTTATGATATCAGCATGGCCAGTTCGGGAAGATGTATTCATTAAAGGATAATCTGAAACCATGGATTCATCTTTTCGATAAAAAGCTAAAAAATTGCCATTAGGAGACCAGAAAATACCTTTTTTTATACCAAACTCATATCGATGTACGACGTGACCAAAAATTATATTTTTATCTAACTCATCTGTTATCTGATAAGGCGTATCTGAAAAATCAGACATATATAAATTATTATCTATTGTATATGCACATTTATTTTGTTGTTTATTAAAGTGAATATGTGAGGCTTTGGAATCAAGTTGAAATGAAAAAATTGGTTTTCGTCCTCTTTTAGTATTGTAAGTATAGTACTTATTTTGATGCGAAAACCTAAAAGAATGTGAATTAATCCATGTAATATTTGGCATCCTCAACAATTTGTCTTCCCCATCTAAAGATTGATTTAAGTGATTTAATGAGATACTGTCTTGCAAGATATTATTATAATCAGATATATATATAGTAGAATCAGATGTATAACTAAAAAAGTCTTCCTCATTGTTCCACTTTAAATCTTTTAATCTATCCGGGGTCAAAGATGTCCAGCGTTTTAAAACAGCATCTTCTAAAGTAAGTTCTTTTTGAGCAAAAGCATACTGGCAACAAGTAATTATGATAATCAAAAATAGAATTGTCTTTTTCATAGTGCTTTATTTTAAATTAAAAAAAGCAGGTGTTACCTGCTTTTTTATTTAATGTGGAGAATGTCGGAGTCGAACCGACGACCTCCTGCGTGCAAGGCAGGCGCTCTAGCCAGCTGAGCTAA
>NZWM01000034.1 GCA_002698365.1 Flavobacteriales bacterium
CAATGCAAAATCTGTATTTGCACGAATTTCATTTATGAAAAACAACCTTGTAGATAGTAAAAAATATAATACTAGTAATGAACTGATTAAACATGACCTAATAAACAAAAGAGAAGAATTCAAAAACATATACACTAAATACTGTAATGAGTGCTACAAGTCAAATGCGATGGATTTTGACGATTTACTAATAAAAACATATGAATTGTTTAAGCACCACAAAAACATATTAGAATATTATCAATCAATATTCAAATACATTTTAATAGATGAATATCAGGACACTAATAAAGCACAAGATACAATTATCAAACAAATTGGAAGCAAACATCAAAATGTATGTATTGTAGGAGATGACTCTCAAAGCATTTATTCATTTCGAGGCGCCAACATCAACAACATGTTGAATTTTAAAATGTTTTACACAAACGTTAAAGAATTTAAATTAGAACAAAACTACAGATCTACAAAAAATATAGTTAATGCTGCAAACTCTTTAATTGCAAACAATAAAAATAAAATTGAAAAAAACATATTTACCGAAAATGACAATGGAAACAAAATAAAAATACTTAAATATGCCAATGACAGAGAAGAAGGTGATCAAATATCTGATATTATAGCCAAAAATATTGTAAACAACAATACAAAAGCTGGTCAGTATGCAATATTGTATCGTACAAACAGCCAATCTAAGGTGTTAGAAGATGGGCTAAGAAAAAGAGGCATAAATTATAAAATATTTGGGGGACTATCTTTTTACCAACGAAAAGAAATAAAAGATGTAATGGCTTATTTAAAACTTATCATCAATAACGATGATGATGAGTCTTTAATTAGAATAATCAATTATCCCACCAGAGGTATTGGACCAACTACACTTGATCGTGTTAGAAAAAAATCAGAACAACAAAATCAATCGCTATGGAAAACACTCAACTCTCCTCTTTTTGAGGAAATAAAGATGCAACAAAAAACTAAAAGCCGTTTAGTAGATTTTATCCAAATGATGAAAAAGCTATTAAAACTGACAGATAATAATATTTTTGAAATCATTGAAGAACTAATAGCAGCAACTGAAATCATCCATAAATTAAAAGAAGATCTAACGGATGAGAACATCAATCGGATCAACAACATAGGAGAATTAGTAAATAGCATAAAAATATTTTCGGAACGGAAAAACAACAATACATTACTTGACTTTATAAATGAAGTATCACTTGACGAAACCAAAGATGATGAAAAAACAGCAAAAGATTATGTTTCACTGATGACTATACATCAATCAAAGGGTTTAGAATTTTCTTACATTTATATTGTTGGACTAGAAACAGGCTTATTTCCTTCTCAAAAAAGTATACAAGAACCAAGCCAACTAGAAGAAGAAAGACGATTATTTTACGTAGCTATTACGCGAGGAATCAATGAAATTGTCATCTCTCATGCAAAAAATAGATTCCGATTTGGAACAATGACTCAATCAGAAAAAAGCTTCTTTATTGACGAAATAAACCCGCTATTTATAGAAGAACTCACATATAAGGGGAATAAACATTTCTCGAATAAGAAAAAACAGGATTGGGAAACAAAAAAAACACCACCCCAATTACAAAATAGAAACTTGCGAAAAATAACAGCAGGTATATCTCACATTATGGATTTAAATATTAATCAAAAAATTATACACAACATCTTTGGTGAAGGAGTAATTAAAAAAATCGACAACAGTAATGGAAATCAAAAAATTACTGTTTTATTTGCAAAAAATGGAGAAAAAGTATTATTAACTAAATTTGCGAAATTTAAAATTATCTCATGAAATGTAAGTACAAACTGATTTTTGTTTTATAGTTTTGCAATAAATACAACAATTACAAAATACAATGAAATACAATACTGAATTAAAACCACTTATAATTCCTGAATACGGCAGACATATACACTCCATGGCAAATAGTTTATTGTCTATAAAAGATGATGAAAAAAGAAACAAACAAGCCAAAGTGCTTATAAATATTATGGGCAATCTAAATCCACACCTTCGAGATGTAGAAGAATATAAACACAAGCTCTGGGATCACTTATTCATAATGTGTGAAAATAAACTAAATATTAAATCGCCATATCCAAAACCTGAGTTAAAAAAAGAAAACATAATTGAAAGAAGAATTAATAACACACAAGGCAGTGTTAAACACAAACATTACGGCAAATTAATTATAGAACTAATTCAAGAAGTAGCAAGTATAAAAGATATCAAACTAAAAACATATATTTTAGAGCACATTGCACAACAAATGAAAAGATCATACATTAATTGGAATCAAACGAATGTTCAAGACGAACAAATATGGAGAGATTTAGAGGAATTTGCAGGAAAAAAACTTGATTTAGATAAATCTAAAGTAATTCCGGTATCTCAACCGCAAAACAATCGAAAAAAATCTTTTTATAAAAAATCATATAAAAAACATTATTCTAGAAAATAAATGGCAAGCTTTAAAATCATTGGTGGGAAAAAATTATCAGGAATTGTTCACCCACAGGGGGCAAAGAATGAAGCACTACAAATCATTGCTGCCACTCTATTAACAAAAGAACAGATAATAATTCGAAATATACCTCAAATTATTGATGTCTTATGCTTAATAGATATTCTAAAAGGACTTGGTGTACTAATAAAAAAAATAAGAAAAAACACATATTCATTTCAAGCACAAGATATCAACATCAATTATTTAAAAACACCTGATTTTAAAAAAAACAGCCAAAAGATTAGAGGGTCGGTGATGATTATGGGACCGCTATTGGCCAGATTTGGAACAACAATTCTATACCCTCCAGGAGGAGATAAAATTGGGAGAAGGAGACTCGACACACACTTTATTGGATTAACAAAACTAGGGGCGAGGTTTAAATTCAAAAAAAGTAAATTTTATGAGGTTACTAGCAACAAATTAATCGGATCCAATATTTTACTAGAAGAAGCATCAGTAACAGGAACTGCTAATATTATAATGGCATCAGTGTTAGCAAAAGGCACCACGACTATATATAATGCTGCATGTGAACCATATATTCAACAATTATGTAAAATGTTAAATTCAATGGGATCTAACATACATGGGATAGGATCTAACTTACTAACAATCAAAGGAGTAAAACAATTATCTGGCTGTAAACATACTATTCTTCCAGATATGATAGAAATTGGCAGTTGGATTGGATTAGCTGCTATGACACAATCTAAATTGCGAATCAAAAATGCTTCTATAAAAAATTTAGGAAACATATTAACTGTATTCAAAAAAATGGGAATAAAGTTAAAGTGCGAAAATGATGATATTATTATAAAAGAACAAGAAAGCTATACTATAGATACATTTATTAACGGCTCAATCTTGACCATATCGGATGCTCCATGGCCAGGATTCAGCCCTGATTTATTAAGCATCATACTTGTGACCGCCACTCAAGCAAATGGAAATATTCTTGTACATCAAAAGATGTTTGAAAGTCGCCTTTTCTTTGTAGATAAATTAATTGATATGGGTGCAAAAATTATACTTTGTGACCCACATAGAGCCACTATAAATGGAATTAATAGAAAATATCCATTGAAAGGCACAGTAATGAGTTCTCCAGACATAAGAGCTGGTATCGCATTACTAATTGCAGCACTATCAGCAAAAGGCACAAGTATCATTCACAACATTGAACAGATTGACAGGGGGTACGAAGATATTGACAACAGATTAAGAATCCTAGGGGCTTCTATAGAAAGAATATAAAATTATGTCATTATGTCATAAAATACTACTTTGGCTAGAAATTTGATATCCTTATAAAATATATAAATCAGGAAAATTATGGCAAAAAAAACAAAATCTAATTCGGAAATCTTGAAAAAAGACCAAGAAATAAGTGACTTAAAAGATAAGTATCTTAGATTAATAGCCGAATTTGAAAATTATAAAAAACGGACTTCAAAAGAAAAAGAAGACTTTGCAAAATATGCAAAAGAAAATCTCATCAATTCACTTTTACCAATTATAGATGATTTTGAAAGGGCTAAAAAAACAAAAGAAAAAGATATAGAGGGATATATTTTAATTGGTCAAAAAATGACCGATATTTTAGAAAAACAAAATCTCAAAAAAATACAATTAACTAAAAATGAATTATTTGATCTTGAAAAACATGAAGCAATTAGTAGCATACAGGTCAAAGAAAAAAAGAAAAAGGGCAGAATTATTGAAGAAGTTGAACCAGGATATATGTTGTTAGATAAAATTATAAGATATCCAAAAGTAATAATTGGAAAATGAGTAAAAGAGACTATTATGATGTTCTTGGCGTATCAAAAGGCGCAACTGACAAAGAAATCAAACAAGCATATAGAAAATTAGCTATTAAATATCATCCAGACAGAAATGAGGGTGATAAAAATGCAGAAGAAAAATTCAAAGAAGCTGCAGAGGCATATGAAGTTCTCAGTAATACAGAAAAACGAGCAAGATATGACCAATTTGGACATCAAGGAATGGGCGGAAACAGAGGGTTTGGCGGTGGCTTTTCGAATATGAGTGATATTTTTGAACAACATGGTGATATTTTTGGTGATATTTTCGGCAGTGCTTTTGGAGGTAGACAATCTAGAAGAAGTAGAGTAGCAAAAGGCAGTAATTTACGAATACGCATCAAATTATCTTTAAAAGAAATCAGTGAAGGGGTTATAAAGAAAATTAAAATCAAACGACTATCACCTGCCCCAAACACAGAATATGGGTCATGTCACGCTTGCCATGGACAAGGAAGCATCACACAAATTGCAAACACCATTCTAGGGCAAATGCAAACCACAAGCACATGTCCATCTTGTCAAGGCAGTGGAAAAACAATTACAAATAGGCCAAGTGGATCCGATTCACAAGGGATGATACATAAAGAAGAATTAACCGAGATCAATATTCCCGCAGGAATCTCTGAAGGAATGCAATTAAAAATAAGGGAAAAAGGTAATCATGCACCCTATAACGGTATAGCTGGTGACTTATTGGTTTTAATAGAAGAAGAAAAACATCCGGATTTAATAAGAGAAGGAGATAATATTCATTATGATTTATACATCAGTATTCCTGATGCTATTTTAGGTTGCAGTAAAGAAATACCGACTGTTACAGGAAAAGCAAAAATCAAAATTCCAAATGGAGTTCAAAGCGGGAAAATATTACGTTTAAAGGCCAAAGGTATTCCAAATATAGAATCCAATATCAAGGGTGACTTGCTAGTGCATGTGAATATATGGACACCTGACAAACTCACAAAAGAACAAGTGAATTTCTTTAAAGAAAATAATAGTGCAAAAGAATTTGAACCAGCGCCAAAAAATCACAAATCATTTTTTGAAAAGGTAAAAGAAATGTTTAATTAAATAAATTAAAATGCAGAAAATACTCATTATAGAAGATGAAATAGCTATTAGAAATGTACTGAAAAACATTTTAATCGATGAAAATAAAAAATTTCTTATAGAAGAAGCAACTAATGGGGAAGAAGGATTAAATATGTTAAAGAAAAACATATATGATCTTGTGATTTGTGACATCAAAATGCCTAAAGTAGATGGAGTTGAAGTATTAAACAAAAGTTTGGAAAACGATATTGACACACCTTTTATTATGATATCTGGGCATGGAGACATAGATACTGCTGTAGAATGCATAAAGCAAGGTGCTTTTGACTATATAGCTAAACCACCAGATTTAAATAGATTGCTAACTACAATAAGACACGCATTAAATAATGAAACACTAAAAAAAGAAAATAAGGTTCTAAGAAAAAAAATTGACTCTAAACATAATATGATTGGTGAATCTGTTAAGATGTTAGAAATTAAAAAAATTATTGAAAAAATTGCGAATACTGATGCAAGAGTTTTAATTACTGGAGAAAATGGGACAGGAAAAGAATTAGTAGCACATGCAATACATAAAAACAGCACCCGACACAAAATACCAATGATTGAAGTGAATTGTGCAGCGATTCCATCGGAATTAATAGAAAGTGAATTATTTGGCCATGAAAAAGGATCATTTACATCAGCTCACAAACAAAAGAAAGGTAAATTTGAATTAGCGGATCAAGGAACTTTATTCTTAGATGAAATTGGAGATATGAGTTTGTCAGCACAAGCCAAAGTCCTCAGAGCTCTGCAAGAAAATAAAATCACAAGAGTAGGTGGGGAAAAAGAAATTGACATTAATGTTAGAATAATTGCTGCAACAAATAAAAACCTAAAAGAAGAAATTAAAAACAATCGTTTTAGAGAAGACCTACTACATAGAATCAGTGTCATTCCAATTACAGTTCCTGCGCTAAAAGATCGAAAAGAAGATATACCTATTTTAATTGATTATTTTATGGAGATAATTTGTAAAGAGCATAGAATAACAAAAAAAGAAATTTCAGACAAAGCGATCACCCTACTCAGTAATTACGATTGGCCTGGAAATATAAGAGAACTAAGAAATGTTATTGAAAGATTAATTATTCTGACAGATCATAAAATTACTGACAAAGACATAACCCTTAATCAATAGATTGAAATTTACTGTTATAACTCGCCATCCCTAAGAGATAGCTGAAATTTATCTTTTAAATAATTAAAAATCTTAAGCATTTGCTTATCAACCTCATCATCAGTTAATGTCCTAGCCCTCTCTTCAAATAAAAAAGATATGGCAAATGATTTTTTATTTTTTTCTATTTTTTCACCTTGATACAAATCAAACAATGAAAAACTCTTTAATAAATTGTTATTAAGGTTCTGTATGCTATTTTTAATATCTAAGTAACTTATTTCCTGATTAACTAATAAAGATAAATCTCTCTTTATTGAAGGAAATTTAGAAACCGGCTGATATGACACAGAACTATCTTTAACTATCGAGAATAAAAAATCTAAATTCACATCAATATAATACACCGACTTTTTAACTCCAATATTTTTCAATGTGCTCTTCAAAAACTCCCCAACACTAGCAAACAAATTACCATTATAGAAGTAATTTAAGCATATAACACTATGATTTGGTGTGGAATTTTTAAAAGAAATAGCTTCATCATTTAAGCTAAACTGATCTAGAATTTTATCTAAAACACCCTTCATAAAAAAGAAATCCGTTCTTTTCGAATCTTCACGCCAATTGTGACCCTTAAAAATACCAGAAGTGAAAATTGTTAATTTTTCATTCTCAACATATTTATCGCCAACTTTTACATAAGTCTTGCCAAATTCAAATATTTTAATATCATTTATCTGTCTATTTAAATTATACTTTATAGTTTGTAAACCGCTAAACAACATATTTGGGCGCATGATAGACAAATCTTGACTTAGCGGATTCAGTAATTTAACCACCTCCTCTTTTGATTCAATAGGGAAAAATTGTAAACTCGACTCTGGAATTAAGGAGTTGTTCTTGATTTCAAAAAAACCATTTGACACTAACAATCTCGACATATTCATCCTCATCTCATCCATGGAAAAACTATGATTTGTAGATGGCACAAATGAAATTAAATTAGAAGACGGAATATTGTCATAACCATAAATTCTTGCAATTTCCTCAACCACATCTATAGGTCTAGTTACATCAAGACGATGACTGGGAACTAACAACTTAATCAAATTATTCTTTGCAGAACGACTAACAATCTGAAACTCCAAACAGTGCAAAATGTCATCTACAACTTCATCTTCAATTCTATGCCCTAAAATTTTTGCACAAAAATCATATGAAAAATCTATTTCAATGATTTTTAATTCATCAGAATTATACTGAACTCGTGAAACCACTTCTCCGCCACATATTTGGTTAATTAATTTTGCTGCTAGTCTTAATGCATACTCACACCCACCTATCTGATTATTATTACCATCTTCACAATAACAACTAGCATGACCAACATCCACACCTCTTTCAAACCTATATGAAGAATCAGAACTAATAGCATGCCTTTTTGAGGTTTTCCGAACAAAAGTGGAATTAAAACAAGCACTTTCTAGAAATATATTTTTGGTTGAATTGACTACACCAGAATTAAATCCCCCTATTACACCAGCTAAACAAAGTGGCTTTTCTACATCGCATATAACTACATCCTCTTCATCTAAAGTAATTGAATTACCATCTAAAGTTGTAAATTTTTCACCTGAATTAGCATTTCGAACTATTATTTTTGAATCCACAATTTTATCATAATCAAAAGCATGTAATGGATTACCTGTGGCATGTAATACAAAATTAGTAATATCGACAATATTATTAATTGGCTTTAAGCCAATTGAAATTAATTTAGTTTGCAGCCAATAAGGAGAAGGAGCAACATTCACATTTTTGATAAAAAAACCGGAATAATAAAGACAAGCACTCGAATTATTTACATTTAAAGCCATCTTAGATTCAATTTCTTTAACGTCTTCAAGACCAGACACACCATCTACATCCAACCGCCGATGCTTCTGCTTATCTTTACTCCTATGTGAAAAATAAGCATATAAATCTCTACACACACCAAGATGGCTAAATGCATCTGTACGATTAGGAGTTAGACCAATCTCAAGACAATAATCTTTTTCTGCCTTAAAAACGTCGGAAGCCATCATACCGGGAACAATGTCTAAATCAGTTAATGCGGAATTTAATTCAAGAATACCATCATGACTGTTTCCCCACCCAATTTCATCGGCAGCACAAATCATGCCTTCAGACATTTCACCTCTTATTTTTGTTTCTTTAATCAAAAGCGACTCTCCCTTTTGATTTGTTAATTTATTGCCAACCAATACAACGACCACAAATTGACCTTTTTTTACATTGCTAGCTCCACATATAATCTGTTTAACGCCTGAACCAACATCCACTTTAGTTATTTTTAATCTATCTGCATTTGGATGATCTATACATTCTAATACTTTACCAACAACTAAATGATCAAATGCTGAGAAAAGCTCAGAGACAGACTCAACTTCCAAACCAGTTGAAGTTAGAATATGTGCCACATCAATCGCCTTATTGGAAGACATTTCATCACTAAAGCTACATTGCATATAGTCATTAAGCCAATTATATGATATTTTCATAGTGTATTATTATTTTGGTAAATGTACTAAATCTAAAAAATACAGATAGTATTCTTATAAAGAAATTATTTCATTAAGAAACACTACCCCACTTTAATTTATTAGCATGATGTTTAAGGAAGAAATGACGTATATTCCGATTTGAAGGGTGGGACAAATCAGGATCGCTTTCTAATAAATTCTGAGCCTCTTTTCTAGCTGAATTTAAAATTGCATGATCTTTCACTAAACTAGACAATTTTAAATTTAACAATCCACTCTGCCTGGTACCTAAAATATCACCAGGCCCCCTCAACTTTAAGTCTACTTCGGCTATTTCAAATCCATCATGAGCATTCACCATTGTTTTTAATCTGATTTTTGCATCATTAGTTAATTTATTTGAACTCACTAAAAAGCAATATGACTTATCAGAACCTCGACCTACACGCCCTCTAAGCTGATGCAATTGAGATAAACCAAATTTTTCAGCATTTTGAATAATCATAATTGTTGCATTTGGAACATCTACGCCAACTTCAATGACAGTTGTCGCAACCATAATTTGTGTTTCCTTATCAAGGAATTTTTTCATCTCTAACTCTTTCTCTTCCTTTTTCAACCGACCATGTAAAATAGATATTTTAAAGCCTTTAGTTTCAAAAATTGCTTTTACATTCTCATATCCATCTTGTAAATTTTTATAATCTAACATTTTACTTTCTTCTATTAGAGGGTATACTATATAAACTTGTTTTCCTTTTTTTAGTTCATGATAAACAAATTCAAACACCCCTTTAATTTCCTTGTCATATTTATGAGAAGTTAAAACTGGTTTTCGACCTGGTGGAAGTTCATCAATAACAGAAACATCCAAATCACCATATGCTGTCATAGCCAATGTTCTGGGAATTGGAGTAGCCGTCATGACTAGTACATGAGGCATGATTTTTTCATTTTTCCACAATTGTGCTCTTTGAGAAACACCAAATTTATGCTGTTCATCAATAATCACTAAACCAAGTTTTTGAAAACGAACGTTTTCTTGAATAAGCGCATGTGTTCCCACAACAACATCAATTAGGTTATTAGACAAGTCTGATAAAATTTGTTTTTTAATATTAGATTTCGTTTTTCCTGTTAATAAAACCACTTTTAATCCTATGTTATATGCAATTTTTGAAATATTATTAAAGTGTTGATTTGCAAGTATTTCCGTTGGCGCCATCAAACATGACTGAAAACCATTATCATGTGCTAAAATTATACTCATTATGGCCACTATTGTTTTTCCAGATCCGACATCACCCTGTAACAATCTATTCATTTGAAAGCCCGTTAATACGTCTTGCCTAATTTCTTTCATCACCTTTTTCTGTGCATTTGTCAATGAAAACCCTAAGTGGTTGTGATAAAAATTGTTAAACTTATCCCCAACTATTTCAAAAACAAACGATTGAAACTTCTGTCTTCTTAAAAATTTTTGCTTTAGTAAAGCTAGCTGGAGAAAAAATAATTCTTCAAATTTAAAACGATAAATCGCTTGACTTAATGTTTTGGTATCTGTTGGAAAATGAATTTCATGAAATGCTTTTGATCGCTCTAAAAAATTATAATCTCTAATCATATTGAATGAGAAACTTTCTAGCACATCATCTTTCAACAATGACAACAATTGAGCACTAAGTTTAGAAATACCTTTACTGTTTAAACCAATAGAATGCAATTTTTCTGTTGAATGATATATTGGATATAAATTATATGTAGGAGTTTTTGATGAATTCTTTAACAATTCCATCTCAGGATGAATAAAAGATATTTTAGTTCCATATTTCTGAGGTTTTCCAAAAATTAAATATCGCGCACCTATCTGAATTGATTTGTTTAGCCAATTTAAGCCTTTAAAGAACAAAATATTAACACTACCTGTGCTATCAACAAAATCTATAAATAATCGCTTTTTACGTCCTACCCCAACCTCCTTTTTATTTTTCACATATCCAATTATTTGAATATCTGTGTCAAAATTATTGATTTGACTAATTGTATAAATTTGGCTTCTATCAACATATCTATAAGGAAAAAAAGTTAATAAGTCTAAAAATGAATATACAGACAGTTCTTGATTTAGCAATGAGCCTCTTTTAGGACCTACTCCCTTTAAAAATTCAATTTTTGTATCTAAAATTGACAAAATATAACGATTATGATGCTAATATGTTTTCTATGGAAAAAAGATAGTCATCCTTTATTGACTCAATACTTCCAAACTCTAAATCATCAATAAGAATTTTTCCTTCAGTGACTTTACCAAGAAAAGCAAAATCAATTCTTTTACCTAAATAGCTTTCAAATTTTTGTTGATCATTAGGCTTAATAGTCACCACAACTCTACTTTGTGATTCTCCAAAAAGATAAGCGTCTTGTCTAAAATCATGATTCGTCAAAATATCAAAGCCAAAATTACTTGCAATCCCACTTTCCACCAAACAAGTATAAAGCCCTCCATCTGAAACATCGTGAGCAGATTTAATTTTTCTGTTCTTAATTAAATCAAGTATTATTTTTTGGAGCTTAATTTCTTCATCTAAATCAAAAAAGGGAGCAGGACTATCAGAAATATTTAAATAATTTGCTAAATACTCAGATGATGAAATGTCATCATAACATTTTCCTATCAAATATATCAAATCACCTTCATCTTTAAAACCCAAAGTCATAACATTTTCCTTATCTGACACAACTCCTATCATACCAATTGTGGGAGTCGGAAAGCATGGTGTAGTTTGGCCCTTTAAAAGAGTTTGATTATAGAAACTCACATTACCGCCTGTCACTGGAGTGTTTAAAGCTTCACAAGCTATTTTCATACCCTTAATAGAATTTACAAACTGCCAATACACTTCAGGATCATATGGGTTTCCGAAATTCAAACAATTTGTAATAGCTAAAGGTTCTCCACCAGAACATATAATGTTTCGTGCAGCTTCACTTACAGCAATAGCACATCCTGTTTTTGGATCAGCATTAACATATCTCGCATTACAATCTACTGTTAATGCCAATGCTTTATTTGTGTTTTTTAAATTAACTATCGCTGCATCAGATCTAGAATTAGTACTCATATTAACAGTGCCTACCATAGAGTCATATTGCTCATAAATCCACTTCTTTGAAGCAATATTAGGCAACTTAATGATCTGCTTTGCAACATCAATGATGTTTTCAGGAGGCAAGACGGAAGATATATTAAACTCCTTATATCTTGAATAATATTCTGGTTCCACATATTCTCTTTCATATATAGGTGCACCGCCTCCAAGCACTAATGACTCTGCAGGTACACGAGCAATACAGTGTTTTTCAAAATAAAACTCCAACACCTTAGTATCAGTAACTTCTCCTATTTGTTCACAATTTAAATCCCATTTTTTAAAAATGTTTTTAGCTACTGATTCTTTTCCTTTTTTAATTACAAGTAACATTCTTTCTTGTGATTCTGACAAAAGAATTTCAAATGGCTGCATTTTTTGTCTAATGGGCACTTTATCCAAATTTATTTTCATACCACAATTTCCAGCGCTACTCATTTCAGAAGTAGAACAAATAATTCCTGCAGCTCCCATATCTTGCATACCAACTAAAGCATCTGTCTTAGATAATTCCATCGTCGCCTCTAATAACAACTTTTCCTGAAATGGGTCTCCAACTTGTACAGATGGAATATCATCAACAGAATCTTCTGTTAAATCTTTTGAGGCAAAAGCCGCACCATTAATACCATCTTTACCAGTAGATGACCCTACAATAAACACAGGATTACCGGGACCTTTAGCAATAGCTGAAATCATTTCACCTTTTTTCATTATCCCCGCAGAAAATGCATTCACTAATGGATTTGTGTTGTAACTAGGATCAAAAAATGTTTCGCCGCCTACAGTAGGTATACCGAAAGAATTTCCATAATCACCAATACCCTTTACAACACCTTTAAGCAACCATTGTGTACGTTTCAAATGAATATCACCAAAACGAAGAGAGTTTAATTGAGCAATTGGCCTTGCGCCCATAGTAAAAATATCTCTATTAATCCCTCCGACTCCAGTAGCTGCTCCTTGATAAGGCTCTAAAGCAGAAGGATGATTATGGGATTCTATTTTGAAAGCACAAGCCAACCCATCTCCAATATCTACTAATCCGGCATTTTCTTCACCTGCTTGTACTAGCATTTGATCACCTGACTTAGGTAATTTTTTCAACCAAAGTATGGAATTCTTGTAAGAACAATGCTCCGACCACATGACAGAAAATATACTCAATTCAGTATAATTAGGAGTTCTATTCAGAATTTCACAAATTTTATCATATTCTTCAGATAAAAGGCCCATTTCAAGAGCATCTTCTAATGTTGTTAAATTATTTTCAGACATTATTTAAATTATTTAATACATTAAAAATAAATATTAATCAAGTTTCTTATTAAGAAAAAGAAAAATAGTTTTAAACAATTTAATACCTCGTTCATAGCCATTGATATTTACAATATTTTTATTAGATTGAATAACATAAATATATATCCCCGAAAATCATGGAAAATATAAAATTATTTGAATTAGCTGAAAGATATCACAAGCTATTTCAAAAAGAAGATATGATAGCCACTCAAATAGATGGAGTGATGCGTAAATATAGCACTACTGAATATATTGAGACTACAAATAATATTGGATTTGGGTTATTAAATATTGGTGTTCAAAAAAATGACAAAATTTGTATTATTTCTGCTAACAGGCCAGAATGGAGCTTGGTTGATATGGGAATAAATAAAATCGGAGCTGTTAATGTAGGGATATATCCGAATATAACAAGAAATGAGTACAAGTATATTATCAATGATTGTGGAGCCAAAATAGTATTTGTTGGCTCAGAAGATATTTACAAAAATATACAAGGCTTAGAAAATGAGATAGAATGCTTAGATCACATTTTTTCTTTTGATGAAATAGAGGGAGTCCAAAATTTTCTAGAAGTAATAGAAAAGGGAGTTCTCAACCCTCAATATGATAAGATGAAAGCAATACAAAGTACAATTAATGATGAAGATTTATTTACATTAATATATACATCTGGTACAACAGGGAACCCAAAAGGTGTTATGCTAAACCATAAAAATGTAATTAGTCAAATCACTACTCTAAAAGAAAAACTACCAATTGGCATAGACGATAGAGCAATTAGTTTTTTACCACTTTGCCATGTGTTTGAACGAATGATAGAATACTTCTACATGTTTAAGGGGGTATCTATATATTATGCTCGAAGCTTAGAAACATTAGGGGATGATTTAAAAATAATTCAACCTACAATTATGCCAACAGTACCACGATTACTCGAAAAAGTATATGACAAAATTATTGCTAAAGGATCCGAGTTATCTGGAATAAAGAAAAAATTATTTTTTTGGGCAGTTGACTTAGGATTACAACATGAATATAATGGAGCCAACGGAATTTGGTATGAGCTTCAATTAAGCATTGCTAATAAAATAATTTTTAAAAAATGGCGAGAAGCAGTAGGTGGTAGAATTCGTTTTATTGTTTCAGGAGCATCTGCACTACAAGAAAGAATTGCTCGTATCTTTACTGCTGCAAAAATGCCAATACTTGAAGGCTATGGACTATCCGAAACATCACCAGTCATTTCCGTGAATCTAGCACACACTAATAATGCTCATTATGGCACTGTGGGAACTATCATTCCAGGTGTAGAGGTAAAGTTAGTACATGAAGAAGGCATGAAAGAAGGAGAAGGAGAAATTACTGTTAAAGGACCAAATGTAATGATGGGCTACTATAACAAACCAGAGGAAACAAAAAAAGTAATTGATGAAAATGGATGGTTTCACACGGGGGATATCGGATGTCTAATCAAGGGGAAATATTTGAAAATAACGGATAGAAAAAAAGAAATATTTAAAACTTCCGGTGGAAAATATATTGCTCCACAAGTAATGGAAAATAAGTTTAAAGAATCTCGATTAATCGAACAAATAATAGTAATTGGTGAAAACAAAAAACATCCAGCAGCTTTAATAATGCCTGCAGAGGAAGGGGTGAAGTTTTGGTGCAACAAACATAATATACCATTTAACAACATGAAAGAAATCATTCTTAACAAAAAAGTTTTAGAAAAATACTCAAAAGAAATAGATCATTATAATAGTTTTTTCAACCCATATGAAAGAATCAAGAAATTTGAATTAATAGGTGAACCATGGTCAGTAGATGGCGGAGAACTAACTGCAACAATGAAATTAAGAAGAAAGAACATACTAAGTAAATACGAACACTTATATAGTAAAATATATAGTAACGAATAATTAAAGGAAGAATGAGGAAAATTCAAAAAATAGCAGTCATTGGATCTGGTATCATGGGGTCTAGAATTGCTTGTCATTTCGCCAATATAGGTGTACAGGTCTTATTACTAGATATTAACCCTAAAAAGCTCACTGAGATAGAAGAAAAAAAAGGATTAAGTTTAAAGGACCCTATTGTTCGAAATAGAATCGTAACAGAATCTTTAAATAATACATTAAAATCAAAGCCATCTCCTATTTACAAAAAGAATTTTGCAAATAGAATCACAATAGGAAATTTAGCTGATGATATGGCTAAAATTAAAAAAGCTGATTGGATTATTGAAGTGATTATTGAAAATTTGGAAATAAAAAAACAATTATTTGAAAAAATAGAAAACCATAGAAATCCTGGCACAATAATTAGCTCTAACACCTCAGGGATACCCATTAATAAGATGATTAAAGGAAGGAGCAAAGACTTTTGTGAAAACTTTTGCGGAACACACTTTTTTAATCCCCCAAGATATTTAAAGCTTTTAGAAATCATTCCAGCCAAAACTACTAATAAAGATTTAATATCATTTTTAATGAGTTATGGTGAAAAGTTCCTAGGAAAAACTACCGTATTATGTAAAGACACTCCCGCATTTATCGCTAATAGAATTGGTATTGCTGGAATTGCAGCTTTATTTAAATTAAGTGCAGATTTAAACATGAGCGTTGAAGAAATAGACGCACTAACTGGCCCAATTATTGGCCGACCAAAATCTGCAACTTTTAGAACATCTGATTTAGTTGGATTAGATACATTAAATAGTGTAGCGAAAGGTGTTTATGAAAATTGTCCAGATGATGAACAAAGAGAAATTTTCAACCTACCATCATTTATAACAGAAATGTTAGAAAAACAATTGCTAGGAAATAAAACTAAACAAGGTTTTTATAAAAAAGATAGGGACTCAAAGGGTAAAAGAAAAATATTATCACTTAATTTGAACACCCTCGAATATTCAGAAAAAACAAAAATAAAATTCAAGACTGTTAGTGAAGTCAAAAAAATAAACAATCTAAAAAACAGATTTACCAGCTTAATTGACGGAGATGATAAAGCAGCGATATTTTATCAAAAAATGTTTGCCTTTATGTTTTCATATGTAGCTCATCGGGTTCCAGAAATATCAGATGAAATTTACAAAATTGATTCAGCTATGTGTGCAGGATTTGGCTGGAAAATAGGACCTTTTGAAATTTGGGATTCAATTGGTGTGCAAAAGGGAATTGAATTAATAAATCAAGAAAATCTCACAACACCTCAATGGATCAATCAATTAGCTATTTCAAGTGATTCTTTTTATAACATAAACAATGCACAAAAAACATATTATGATACTAAAACTAATCAACACCAGACCATCCCGACACTAAATAAATTCACAATACTAAACAACCTGCGAGAGACATCACAAATATGGAAAAACAATGGAGTTTCTCTTTTAGATATTGGAGATGGTATTTTAAACATAGAATTCCACACTAAACTTAACAGTATTGGAAAAGAAGTAATTGAAGGCATAGAACAAGGAATTACAATAGGGGAAAAAGAATTTAGAGGGATTGTGATTGGTAATCAAGGAGAACATTTTTCAGCTGGAGCTGACATCAGCATGATTTTTACTTTAATTGTAGAACAAGAGTGGGAATTACTAAATAAAGCTGTACAAACTTTTCAAAACACATCGATGAGAATAAGATACTCTAGTGTTCCTGTTGTTGTAGCACCTCATGGTCTAACACTTGGTGGGGGTTGTGAATTCACACTACATGCTGACGCAGTACAATGTGCAGCAGAAACATATATGGGACTGGTAGAGTTAGGTGTCGGGCTCATTCCCGGGGGCGGAGGCACGAAAGAAATGGCACTAAGAGCTTCTGACTTATATTACGAAGGTGATATTGAACTACCAAGACTAAAACAATATTTTTTAAATATTGGAAAAGCAGAAGTTGCGACCTCAGCTCATGAAGCATTTGAATTAGGATATCTACAAAAAGGAAAGGATTTGGTTACAATAAACAACAACAAACTTATTGAAGATGCTAAACAACGGGCTATACATTTAGATGAATTAGGATATACTCAACCAATACAAAGAGAAGATATTAAAGTACTAGGAAAAGAAGGATTAGGGATGTTTTTAGTTGGAGCAGACAGCTTTAGGCAGGGAAAATACATTACAGAACATGAGCAACTCATGTGTGAAAAATTAGCATATGTATTATGTGGCGGAGATTTATCAACTCCCACAAAAGTTTCTGAGCAATATCTTTTAGATCTTGAAAGAGAAGCATTTTTATCTTTATGCGGAGAAGCGAAAACATTAGACAGGATCAAACACATGTTAGAAACCGGAAAACCATTAAGAAATTAAATATGGAAGAAGTATATATTGTACAAGCATATCGAACTGCTGTTGGGAAATCAAAAAAAGGAAAATTGCGATTTACTAGAGCAGATGATTTAGGCGCAGGATTAATAAACCAGATGATTGGAAAAATACCTGGCTTTAAAAAAGAAATTATAAATGATGTAATTGTAGGGAATGCAACTCCTGAAGCAGAACAAGGCTTAAATCTTGGAAGAATGATTTCTTTAATGGGTCTAAATTCTGTGAAAGTTCCAGGAATGACAATAAACAGATATTGCTCATCTGGACTTGAATCGATCGCCATTGGATCAGCAAAAATAAAATCAGGCATGTCCAATTGTATTTTAGCAGGAGGTGTAGAAACGATGTCAACAATACCAATGGGGGGATGGAAAATCATTCCAAACTCAAAAATAGCTCAAGAAAATCCAGATTGGTATTGGGGTATGGGCACAACAGCTGAAGCTATTGTCAATAAATACAACATCTCCAGAGAAGATCAAGATGAGTTTGCGTATGCATCTCATACAAAAGCAATCAACGCCATAAAGAATAATTTATTTTCAGATGAAATTATACCATATCACATAAATGAAGTCTTTCTAAATAAAAACTCAAAAAGAGAAGAAAAAAAATATACAATTAGTCAAGATGAGGGGCCTCGAGAAGATACAACACTTGAAAAATTATCAAAATTAAAACCAGTATTTCAAGAGAAAGGCACAGTAACAGCGGGCAATTCTTCACAAACATCAAACGGTGCTGCATTTGTCATGCTTATGTCTGAGAAAATAATGAGAGAATTAAATTTAACACCCATTGCAAAACTGAAAAGCTATGCTGTGTGTGGAGTGGAACCAAAACATATGGGAATTGGACCAGTAGAAGCAATCCCACTAGCGCTAAAACAAGCTAACATGTCATTACACGATATTGAATTAATTGAATTAAATGAAGCTTTTGCATGTCAATCTCTTGCTGTAATTCAAGAAGCTAAATTAAATCCGGAAATAATTAATGTTAATGGTGGGGCTATTGCACTGGGTCACCCACTAGGTTGCACAGGAGCAAAATTAACAGTGCAATTATTAAATGAAATGCGAAGAAGAAAACAAAAATATGGGATGGTTACAATGTGCGTAGGCACAGGACAAGGAGCTGCAGGCATCTTTGAATTATTAAACTAAAAAATATGAATAAAGAAAAAATAGGAGGCTCTTTTTTAACTGAAGAAACAGATTTTAATGACGTATTTATAACAGCCGATTTTGACGAAACCTCAAAACAAATGCTAGATGCTACAAGAGAATTTGTAGAAAAAGAAATCTACCCACATATTCGAGAATTAGAAAATCACAATTATGATTTAGTAGAAAGCATTATGAAAAAAGCGGGTCAACTTGGACTACTAGGATTAAATATCCCTGAAGAATATGGTGGTTTTGGAATGGGTTTTAACTTATCTATGTTAATATGTGGCGAGATAAGTGCTTATTCAGGATCTATTGCCACAGCATATGGTGCACATACTGGTATCGGCACCTACCCTATTTTATATTATGGAAGTGAAGAAATAAAGAAAAAATACTTGCCAAAAATTGCATCTGGAGAATGGCTATCTTGCTATAACTTAACTGAACCAAATGCAGGCTCTGATGCAAATGCAGGAAAAACCATTGCTGTATTATGTGAAGATGACAAAAATTATGAAATCACTGGACAAAAAATATGGATTAGCAATGCCGGTTTTGCAGAAGTATTTATTCTATTTGCTAGGATTGGAGATGATAAAAATATTACAGGATTTGTTTTAGAAAAATCAAAATCAAATGGAATTACACTAGGTGAAGAAGAAAAAAAACTTGGATTAAACTCATCTTCAACACGACAAGTTTTTTATGAAAAAACGAAAATTTCGAAAAATCAAATTTTAGGTGAAAGAAACAATGGCTTTAAAATCGCAATGAACGCATTGAATGTAGGGAGAATTAAATTATGTGCTGCAACTACTGCAGCGGCAGAAAAAGTCTTAAACATCTGTATCCAATATGCGTTAGAAAGAAAACAATTCAATAACAACATCATTAACTATGGAGCTATCAAAGAAAAGTTAGCACATATGGCTACACAAATATATTGTTCCAATGCCGCTCTATATAGAGCGGGTCACGACATAGAAATTAAAATTAAACAGTTACAGGAATTAGGTGCACACAAAACTAATGCAAAATTAAAATCATTACTAAGTTATGCGATTGAATGCGCAATCTTAAAAATACATGGATCAGAAGTAATTAAATTTGTGTCAGATGAAGCAATACAAATACATGGTGGCATGGGGTATTCCGCAGACACATTAGTTGAGCCAGCATATAGAGATGCTCGAATATCTAGAATCTATGAAGGAACTAATGAGATTAACAGAATGTTAATTGTTGAAATGATAATAAAAAAAGCTATTAAAAAAGAGCTAAAAATATTTGAAAATATCAAAAAAATTCAAAACGAATTATTTTGGATCAAACTTGGACTACCAACAAAAATTCCACCAACTAAATTAAAAATTGAAAAGAGAGCAGTATACAATCTTAAAAAACTATCATTGTTAATGCTAGGAATTGCTACAGCTAAATACAAGAAGAAATTAGTAACCGAACAAGAAATATTGATGCGAATAGCTGATTTAATAATAGAAACCTATATTGCGGAATCTGCTGTTTTAAAAACAGAAAAACTCATAAAAAAACAAGGTAAAGAACAATCTATGACTGAAATCCATATGACACAAAATTATTTACAACATAGTATTAATATTGCTAGACATTCTTCAGAAGAAATTATTATGTCAACTACCACTGGACTTAAAAATAAATTTCTATTATCTGTTTCGAGACAACTGACAAGTCATTTAAAATACGATATGAAAAAAATCAGAAGAAATATTTCCGAAAAACTACAACAAGAAACTAAATATAGTTTTTCTATTTAATTTTTGCACCATGGACTTTTTACCGGAACCAATACTTAATTATTCTAGAAAATTTTCATCGCCACAAAACAAAGTATTAAAAGAACTAGAAAGAGAAACACAATATAAAATCTTAATGCCTCGCATGATATCTGGGCATTTAATGGGGTCTTTCCTTCAATTGATAAGTACAATAATAAAACCAAAATACATATTGGAGATTGGCACTTACACCGGGTATTCTGCTATATGCTTAGCTAGTGGCTTACAAGAAGAAGGAGAATTACACACTATTGAGATTAATCAAGAGCTAGAAGATTTTGCATCTAAGTACTTCAAAAATGCCAAACTAGATAACAAGATAAAAATGCATATTGGAAATGCAAAAGACATAATACCAAACTTAACTCATACTTTTGATATTATTTTTATTGATGCAGATAAAAAAAATTATTGCCTATACTATGAAATGGCTCTGCAAAAAATAAAAAGGGGGGGGTATATTATTATTGATAATGTGCTTTGGAGTGGAAAGGTTCTAGAAAAAGCTAAGAAAAATGACTTGGAAACGAAAGAAATACAAAAACTAAATCAAAAAATAGCGACGGATGCTAGAGTGGAGAATCTACTGATACCATTAAGGGATGGAATAATGATTTGTAAAGTTTTATAATTTTTTTGTTAAAAAATACAAAATCCACACACATAATAAAACACTAAATAAAATATTAGAGATAGCATAATTAATGTGACCAGACCTAATGAGCCCTAAAGTTTCATGACTAAATGTAGAAAACGTACTTAAACCACCGCAAAAACCCATTATAAAAAATAGCCTTACACCATCACTAAAACTCCATTTTTGAACAACAAACAAAGTTAAAGCTAATAACAAACAGCTTAAAATATTAGAGAATAATGTCGCTAATGGAAATGCATGATTAACAAAACATAAAGAAATTAAGTATCTCATCACAGAACCTAATCCACCACCGACAAAAATATATATGATTATTTTCATGTTTCACATTTTTCAACAAAAAATATATTATATAATTTAAAGAAAAAAAAGGCAATTAAGAAACCTAAGAACATTCCACATAACACATCTAACAAATAATGCTTACCTAAATAAATTCGACTATAAGACACCAAAAGAACCCAAAAAATTAAAAAATATTTAACTAGAGGATATGTTCTTTTAGTTGTAAATAAAAAAAATGCAACAATAGCAGCTGAATTGGCAGCATGACCAGACACAAAACCATACAAACCACCTTTGTTAACTAAAACTCTTGATAAAGGAGCAATCTCCGGATCCCAACAAGGCCTCAATCTAAGAAATACATTTTTAAATAAATGTACATGTATGAAGTCTGTGACTGCAAAACAGATTATTAACATAAAAATTGCATAAAATGATTTTGATCCTTTTTCTCTAAAAAAAGATCCCAATATAATAGGAGCAATTAATAAAAACATCCACCATTTATTAGATATAAAAATCCAAAAAGGATCCCAAAATTCTATTCCCAAATTATTAAGAAATAAAAAAATTTTTCTATCTAAATCTACTATACTTTTAATCATCACTTATTAAGTAAATGCCAAATTGAATCTTTTAATTTGGTTAAACCTTGTCTATTAACAGATGAAATAAAGACATGATCTATGTTTATGTTTCTGGAAATTTTTTGTTTTATTTTTTCATCTATTATATCTAATTTAGTAATTACGAGTAGTTTTTCTTTATCTAACAAATCGGAATTATATTTCTTCAATTCATGTAACAAGATATTATATTCCTTAACTACATCAATACTATCCGCGGGTACTAAAAACAATAAACATGTATTTCTTTCAATATGTCTTAAAAATCTATAACCAAGTCCCCTACCTTCACTAGCCCCCTCTATAATACCAGGAATATCAGCCATTATAAAAGATTGTAAATCTCTATATTGCACTATACCTAAATTAGGTGTTAAAGTAGTAAACTGATAATTAGCTATTTTTGGCTTTGCTGCAGTCACACAAGATAATAAAGTTGATTTACCTGCATTTGGAAAACCTACTAAACCTACATCAGCTAAAACTTTCAGCTCAAGGGTCACAGAAGACTCTAGACCTAATTGTCCTGGCTGTGCATATCTAGGACTCTGTCTAATTGAATTTTTAAAATGTACATTACCTCTACCCCCCAACCCACCTTTTAACAACACAACTTCTTCTTCATTCTTAGTGATTTCAAATAAGAACTCATTTGATTCAGCATCTTTTACAATTGTACCTAAAGGAACATCTATAAAAACATCCTTACCATTAGCCCCCGTACTCATACTTTTACTACCATCACCACCATGACTAGCTTTTATGTGCTTTTTAAATTTTAAATGCAATAAAGTCCACAAATTACTTTTACCACGAATAATTACATGCCCCCCTCTACCACCATCACCACCATCCGGTCCACCTTTTGGTTGATTTCTAGATCTAAAAAAGTGCGCAGAACCTTTACCTCCATTGCCAGATTTAACATAAATTCTTACATAATCAACAAAGTTATTCTTGGACTGAGGCATATTAATTTGTTTTTTAACAAATAGGAACTAATCGATTTTATATTTTAATAATATCTTCTTCAGATCTGAAAAAATATCATCTACATCTCGTTCACCATTAATAGAAAAAAAAGCATTTTCTAATTTTTCAGAATAATATTTTTTCAACACAGATGTCTGATTCTCATACACTTGTATTCTGTTTCTAACAATAGATTCATCTTGATCATCTGCTCTACCACTATCTAAACCACGATTTAATAATCTTTTCACTAATTCATTCTCACTTACTTCTAAAGATATAACCATTGATATATGCATGTTTTGATTATTCATTAAAATATCAAGATTTTTTGCTTGTAAAATAGTTCTTGGAAAACCATCAAAAATAAAACCTTTTGAATCACTATAACTATCTAATTCGCTAGACAACAAATCAATAGTAACTTGGTCTGGCACTAGCTGTCCTTTGTCCATGTAACTGCGAGCTAATTTACCAAGGGAAGTATTATCTTGAATATTTTTTCTAAACACATCTCCTGTGGAAATATGAATTAATTCGTGATAATTGACAATTAATTTTGCCTGAGTCCCTTTTCCAGATCCAGGCGGTCCAAATAATACTAAGTTGATCATAATAAACTAATTTTGATAAATAATATTTTTATATATGTTTTTTAATTCTCTGCCTTTTTGGTTTAAATCCATCCCAAATCCAACAACAAATTCTTCACCAATATTAAAACCAATGTACTCCGGCAATAAGTCATAATTATATTTCTTCGGTTTAAACAATAATGTTACACAATCAATTTGTATTACACCATTTTTTTTTAATTCATTCCGTAAAAAAGATAATGTGTTTCCTGTATCTACAATATCCTCAATTAAAAGTACCTTTCGATTTTTCACTAAATCTAAAGGTAAGTATTCTACTGAAACTTGATCTGCATTCTGCATGCCATTATAGGATTTGACTTTCACTAAACTAAATTCTGTAGAAGAATCTAATTGTTTTAACAATTCATTTGCAAAGACTGAAGCGCCATTTAACACAATCAAACAAAGCGGAAAATCTTCTGAATAAGCTTTTTTTAATTGTCTTGATAAGTCTATAATCTTATTGGAAATCTGATCAAACGAAAGAAATAATTCAAAGCTTAAACCATCTATATTTAGATTTTTCATATTAATTATAAAATTACAAAATAAAACAATGAAGATTCATGATTTTTTTATTCCAAAAAAACATTAAATTTGATTGTCTGAATTTTTAAAAATTAATTTAATATGGAAGCACTAGTAAGTATTATAATGGGTAGTACATCTGATTGGCCTGTAATGAAAAAAGCTGCAGATTTTTTTGAGGAAATGCAAATTCCTTTTGAAGTCAATGCTTTATCAGCACATAGAACACCTGAAAAGGTGGAAGAATTTGCGAAAAATGCAAATAAAAAAGGTGTCAAAGTGATTATTGCGGGAGCTGGCATGGCAGCGCATTTACCTGGTGTCATTGCGGCTATGACTCCAATTCCAGTGATTGGTGTACCTATTAAAGCATCCCTAGATGGATTAGACTCCTTACTAGCTATTGTACAAATGCCTCCAGGCATACCAGTTGCAACTGTAGCTATCAATGGAGCACTAAATGCAGGTATATTAGCTGCTCAAATGCTAGCTACAAATGACACAGATTTATTTTCTAAAACAGTTCACTATAAAGAGAATTTAAAGAAAAAGATTGTCAAAGCAAATGAAGAACTACAAAAGGAAACATTTAAATATAGAGTAAATTAATAAAGACCAGCTTTAAATAATTTAATAGCAATTGCCAATAAAATTATTCCAAATACTCGTCTTAATACATTCACACCACCCGAACCTAAAAGTTTTTCAATTTTTGTAGTTGTCTTTAAAACAAAAAACACAAAAATTAGATTTAAGACAATTCCAATGATAATTTCAGAATAGGAAAAACTTGCTCTTAAAGATAAAATAGTGGTGAGAGTGCCTGCTCCTGCAATTAGCGGGAAAGCAATTGGAACAATAGAACCTGACTTATCTTCATCACTAGATTTAAAAAGCTCTATATGCAATATCATTTCTAATGCTAAAAGAAAAATAACTATTGCACCCGCCATTGAAAAAGATTGGACATCTATACCTATTATATGTAATAAATTTTCACCAAGAAACAAAAACAACATCATAATAAAAAATGAAACAATAGTTGCTGTCAGTGAATTAATATGACCTGTTTTTTTTCGGATATCAATAATTAATGGAATAGACCCAAGAATGTCAACTACCGCAAATAATGTTAAAGTTACAGTGATTATATTAGCAATATTCATGTCCATAGTTAAAGTGGCTTTTCAATTAAAACACCAAATTTAATTAAATCATTGAAAAAATTAGGATATGATTTTTTTATCACATTTGAATTTTTAATTTTCAACTTAAATCCAAGTAAAGCCAAAGGCGAAAAAGCGAGTGCTATTCGATGATCATTATATGTATCAATACAAATTAATTTTTCTGAACCTATTCTTTTTTTAGGATTAATTAACATAACATCTTTAGAAACAAGATTTACAGCACAATCAAACTTCTCTAATTCTGTTTTTATTGATAAAATTCGATTACTTTCTTTATGCCGAAGATTCTTAACACCTGTAGCGTACAATTGAACACCTAACCCAACACACGCTACAAATATAGCAGGACATAAATCAGGATTTTGACTAAATTCCCATGAGATTTTCACAGGATTAAGATGGTGTTCATTTTTAGTTAATACTAAAGCATTATCGTGATACTCTGTTTTAACACCTAACAAAGAAAAAAAATCACGCACCTGACAATCTCCTTGAATACTATTTTCTAAAAAAGAGTTAAGCCTCACCTTTTCCGATTTTGAAAATAAAAAAGCTAAATATAAATATGAAGCAGAACTCCAGTCGGATTCAATAGAAACACAAGGTGTTTGATAAAAACCTTGCCTAACATGGATAATCTGATCAGAATAATCCACGCACGCACCACACATTGACAACATACTCAGAGTCATTTGAATATATGAATGAGAATAAATTTCATCAGGCAAATGCAATGTTATGCCATCCTTTAAATATGGAGCTATTAGCAACAATGATGAGATAAATTGACTTGTTTTAATGGAGTCTATATATACAGTTCCACCGTTCAAGGACCCTTTTTTAATAATTACAGAGTTGTTCACTAACATAATATTAGCACCCAAAGAATTAAGTATCTGTATTAATTGACTAATAGGTCGTGTAAATAAATACTCGTCCCCATGAAGAAAAAAATCTTCATTTTTTAAGGCAAAAAACGAAATTAAAAATCTTAATGTAGTGCCTGAGTTAGAGACATTCACGGTATTATGAGATGACCCTAAAGCTGTCGCTAAAAGTAGTGTGTCACCAGATTGAGATAAATTATCAATTTTCACATCTGAATCCATTAAAGCATTGATAATTAAAGCACGTTGACTAATACTTTTTGAACCCGAAATATTAAAGTCAATAAAATTATATTTTAAAGTGGAAGAATGTAAAATTATGTCTGACATTTTTTTCGATAATAATCTAATGAATTAATGATATGAATATCTGAAACCGAACAATTTACTACAGCCACACCAATATCTTTTATTAAAGTGAAATTATATAATCTATTTTTATTTTTTTTATCAGACTTAAGATATTTTAAAACTAAATTATCTAGAGCCTTTACCAAGTTAATTTTGGGAAAAACACTTAAAATAGTATTTACTATAATACTTAATTTCTTTGAAGAGAATTTAAATTTTTTATACGATATGTAAGTTTCACAAATAAGCCCGACTGATAAAGCAAAACCATGCGAAACAGGTTGTTTTTTCGTTGATAAAAATACACTTTCAATAGCATGACAAATAGAATGTCCAAAATTTAACATTCTTCTTCCCTGATAATCATAATAATCTGATTCTACAATTTTGATTTTAATTTTTATACAATCTGAAATCATATTTTTAAAATTCATTATTTTATTACTTGACTCTAACCTACACTGCTCCCAAAGCAACCTATCATAAATTAATCCATACTTGAAGATTTCAGCCTGTGCAGACAACAAATCATCATGCGACAATGAAAGTAAAAACGGAGTATAAACAAAAACAATTTGAGGATCAACAAATAACCCTATTTGATTTTTATAGTCTTGGAAATTCACAGCCACTTTTCCGCCAATTGCTGCATCAATTTGTGACATTAACGTAGTTGGAATATTAATGAATTTCACACCTCTTTTAATAATTGAAGCAACAAACCCACCTAAATCACAGACCACCCCACCACCTAAATTCACAATTAAAGATTGTCTATCAATATTTTTATTAATTAAACAAGAACATATAGCTTCAACTTGTGCTATTGATTTTGCAGATTCACCACTAGACATTTTAATAATAAAACTATCTTTTAATAATGGTACATGTTTTAGTAAAACAGGTAAACAATGAATACTGGTATTTTCATCAGCAATAATAAATTTATTGTCAAAATGATTTAAACTCATCCACTTATTAATAGAGTTAAAAGAATTATCATCTAAATAAATTAAGGTGTCACGTAATAAAAACTGTTTCATTATAAATGAATATGATATTTTATAAAGCAAATAAACAAAAAGAATAGTATCTGCTATAATCCTTTCATATATATTTGTAATATTAAGATTAAGAAATGATATTTAGCGATAAATACATAGACTACTCATCAAAGACAAGAAAGGAATTGCGTCAAGCATTAATTCTTTTTTCACTTTTATCTAATAGATTGATTGTGAAAATTGGTAATTACTTATTGAAAATTACGCTAAAACTACATCTCCCCGTTTTATTCATAATCAAAAAAACCATTTTTAAACATTTTTGCGGTGGAGAAAACATCTCAGAATCTAGAAAAAAAATTAATGATTTAGGAGCACATAATATACAAACAATTTTAGATTACTCAGTAGAGGGGAAAAATGATGTTAAAAGCCTCGAAAACACATATAAGGAAATTTTGAGGAATCTAGATGAAGCGAATAAAAATTCTTTAATTCCATTTTCAGTTTTTAAATTTACTGGTCTTGCAAGATTTGATTTATTAAAAAAAATAAATCAAAAA
>NZWM01000035.1 GCA_002698365.1 Flavobacteriales bacterium
CCATTACAAGAAACATCTAAAACAGATGCAGAAGCTACTAATTCATCAGGTTCTGAAATTGTAAATTCAACTGATGTTTCACAGCCATTAGCATCAATTACTGCAGTTGTATATGTTCCAGCTGTTAAATCCGATATATTAAGTCCACTATTTGAACTACAAGAAGCATTAATAATACTAACACCAGATAATCCATTACAAGAGTAAGAGTTGTTACCAAAACTCATCAGACTTGTTGCTGGAATAGAATTACCAAATTCTGAATCATAAACATACCATATATATTCTTCTCCTACTTGAAACCCATTATCTAATCCAGCTTCAGATCCCCAAGCAGCAATAGATGTTACATCTCCTGTCCATTCAGTATATCCACCACATGCTAAATCACCATTAATATTAGTATAAAAAACACCAATCAAATCACCTTCTGTTAAATCACTTTCATTAATAACAGCATCAATATTAGCTGGTATCAGTATTGTTGCATTACAATCTGTATCTGGAATCTCCCAAACTAATGTGTTGTCACAAGACGCTGATTGACCAGCAAGATTATAAGGAGCTGTGCCTCCTGAAACTATTATTTCAGCTGCCCCATCACTTTCTCCATTACAAGAAACATTGGATACTGACACAGAAGCAAAAAATAAATCTGGTTCTGATATGGTAAATTCTACAAATATTTCACATCCATTAGCATCAGTTACTGTAGTTGTGTAAGATCCTGCTTCCAAAGAAGATAAGTCTTCGGTAGAATAGGGGGTATTCCCTCCTGAAACTGTTAGCTCTGCTGAGCCATCACTTCCTCCATTACAAGATACATCATTAACCGAAACAAAAGCTGATAATAATTCAGGTTCTATTATGGTAAATTCTAATTCTTGAATATCACAATCACTTTCATCAACTACAGTAACCGAATAAGTTCCTGCTATTAAATTATATATATCTTCTGTTGATTCACCATTAGACCAAGCTAATGTATAATTATTTTCTCCACCTGAAATAGTTAAGTCAATTGATCCGTCTGAACCTCCAAAACATGTTACATCAGAAATTTCATAGTTAATTTCAATAGGATAGAGACACGAATCATCAGATGTATTAGCACTAGAATTATAATTACACGCAGATTCATCTATACATCCAAAAATAATTTGATTTGATAATGATGAAATTCCAGATAAACCATTACAAGAGTATAATTCACTACCAAATGAGTATTCAACCGCAGGCATTGATATTATTTCTTCAGTTTCTATATTATATATTGCCCATGTGTATTGTTCTCCAGACTGAAATCCATTATCTTCTCCAGCTTCAGATCCCCATGCTGCTATAGATGTTGTTGCACCATTCCATTGAGTAGCACCACCAAGTGTTAAGTCTCCATTTAAATCACTATAAAATACACCAATCCAACTGCCAATAGTAAGAGCTACACCATCAATATTAATATTTGCATCTCCAGGCACTAAAATAGTGGCATTGCAATCTGTATCTGGCTCATTACCAAATGGAGTAAATTCACAAGACCCATTATCTATTGTTGCTGTTGAATCATAGTTAAATGCTTCGGAATTAGTACAACCTGCACATGATTCAAAATCACAATCTCCAGGTAATGTAGCATTAGAATCATAATTACATGCATCTATTTCCATACAACCCGTACATGATTCAAAATCACAATCTCCAGGTAGTGTAGCATTAGAATCATAATTACATGCATCTATTTCCATACAGCCTACACATGATTCAAAATCACAGTCTCCAGGTAATGTAGCATTAGAATCATAATTACATGCATCTATTTCCATACAGCCTGCACATGATTCAAAATCACAATCTCCAGGTAATGTAGCATTAGAATCATAATTACATGCATCTACCTCCATACAACCCGAACAAGTTCCAAAATCACAATCTCCAGGTGTATTTGCTGTTGAATCATAATTACATGCATCTGCCTCCATACACCCAATTACAATATCAATACAAGAACCATCATCAAAACATACATTTGAATCATAATTAAAAGCCTCTGAATTCATACATCCAGCTAGATAACAACACGATCCATCATCTGTATTTGCATTCATATCATAATTATATCCTTCTTCATCTATACAACCAAATATAACTTCTACACAAGAACCATCATCAAAACATGCGTTGGAATCATAATTAAAAGCCTCCGAATTCATACATCCAGCTAGATAACAACATGATCCATCATCTTCCTCTGCATTATCATTATAGTTAAGAGCTGATGAATCTGTACAGCCAGGTATAATTCCAGCTTCTAGAGATGATAGCCCTGATAATCCATTACATGAATACGCATTATCACCAAAACTCATAGATATATTACCAGCTAGAGATATTTCTTCATTAGCTACATTATAAACACCCCATATGTATTCTTCTCCAGCTTGAAACCCATTATCTTCTCCAGCCTCCGATCCCCAAGCGGCAATAGATGTTGTTTCTCCATTCCAAAGAGTTCCGCCACCAAATGCTAATTCACCATTTAGATCACTATAAAATACTCCAATCCAACTGCCAAAGGAAAGAGGTGTGCCATCAATAGTAATATTAAGATCTGCTGGCACTAGTATTGTTGCATTACAGTCAGTATCTGGTTCATTTCCAAAAGGACTAGATTCACAAGAGCCATCATCTATTAATGCACTAGAATCGTAATTAAATGCACTGGAATCTGTACATCCACTACAAGAACTATTATCTCCACCACATTCACCACAATCATCAATTACGGCTGTTGATCCACAAATATTATCACAACCAGATGGAGCTAATTCTCCACAACCACATCCTAAATCTATATTACCATCACAATCACAGGCACCATCTGGAATGCCATCACCACCACAAACACCACATTCATCAAGTTCTAAACAAGAGCCGTTATCAATAGTAGCATTGCTATCATAATTACAAGCAGTTAAATCTGTACAACCAGCACAAGTACCAAAATCACAATCTCCTGGTGTATTAGCCGATGGATCATAGTTACATGCACCTTCTTCCATACAACCAATTAAAATAGCTTCACAAGATCCATTATCATAACATGCATTAGAATTATAGTTAAATGCTGTTGAATCCATACAGCCAGCTAAATAACAACAAGATCCATCATCTGTATTCGCATTCATATCATAATTAAATGCTGTTGCATCTACACAACCTTGAACAGCAATAATACAAGAACCGTCATCAATACATGCATCCTCATCGTAGTTAATTGAATCAGGTCCTGTACATCCAGAAATATAACAACAAGACCCATCTTCTGTGTTGGCAAAAGGATCATAATTAAATGCTGAGGAATCTGTACAACCGGTCATAACAAATACACATGATCCATCATCAAAACATGCTGTTTCATTATAGTTAAACATTGTAACATCTGTACAACCAGCTATATAACAACAAGATCCATCTTCTTCTTCAGCATTTTCATTATAGTTAAATGCTGTTAAATCCATACAGCCTGTTATAGTGCCAAAAGCAGATAATGAGGATAAACCAGAAAGTCCATTACAAGAATAGCTATTGTCACCAAAACTCATTTCAACATCAGATGCTGCAATAGATTGTCCTGTTTCATTATCATACACATACCATATATATTCTTCTCCTACTTGAAATCCATTATTTAACCCCGCTTCTGATCCCCAGGCAGCAATAGATGTCACATTCCCTGTCCATGCTGCATATCCACCTAAAGTTAAACCTCCATTAGAATTAGTATAAAAAACACCTATTAAATCACCAACTGATGGTGATTCACCATTAATTATAATATTAGCATCTGCTGGCACTAAAATAGTAGCATTACAGTCAGTATCTGGTTCGTCACCCCATTCTACATCAACATCTCCCACAGGATATTCACAATCTTCAGCAATAAACATGCTAGATGCACACTCATCTCCAGAATAATTATCAGCTGTAGAATCACCACAACCACCAGACATAACAATACAAGAACCATCATTATTGTTTGCTGAAGAATTGTAATTAATAGCTAAATCGCACATACATCCTGAAATAATACAAGAACCATCATCTTCTGTTGCAGATGAATCATAATTATCTGCTGACTCATCAGTACAACCTAGCACTGGTTCTGATTCACCTCCGCAAGAGTCACAACTTAATGGACATGATTCACTAATAGGAGCACCCATAAAATTAAAATCACATCCAAGAGCAGTAACTGCAGCAGTACAACCACCAAAAGCCGACATCGCTGTGTCATCATCTACACAGTCAGAAGGACAAGTGTCACAACTCACAGGACATGATTCACTAATAGGGACACCCATAAAATTAAAATCACAACCAAGGGCAGCAACTGCAGCAGCACAACCACCAAAAGCTGACATCGCTGTGTCATCATCTGAACAGTCTGTTATATTATCTTCTGAAGATGTGAATACTATACTAGATACACCTGATAAACCATTACATCCATAAGTACTTTCACCAAATGAATATACAACATCAGTAGAATATATTGTTTCACCTGAAGCAGGGTCTATCATACCAAAAGTAAATTCCTCGCCACTAGCAAAACCATTATTCATACCAGCTTCAGATCCCCAAGCAGCTATTGAGGTTGTTTCACCATTCCATTCAATTCCACCACCAAAAACCATATCTCCATCAGAATCAGTATAAAAAGTCCCGATCCAACTACCTAAATCAACAGGGCTATCATTAAGTGTAATACTTGTAGATGGTTGAATTAAAATAGTGGCATTACAATCTGTATCTGGAGCGTCACCCCAAGGATTTGCTCCCATACTCATAGCAAACCAATTATCTACAATATTTCCTAAATCATTTTGAATATTCGTGGAAGAAGAAGTGGAAACACAGTCTGAGCAAATATTAGTATATGTCCCATCAGGAAAAATCACATAAAATGTAGGTGTTCCTGAAATTTCTGCTCCATAATAAGCTGTAGACTCGCCATTTATTAATGGGTAGGTAGCATCAAAATCTGATATGTAATCTAAACAATCTTGCTCATCAGAGCCATAAGAAATATCTAAGGCTAATAAAGTAACTTGATCCGAGCCACTAGGCCCGTATGTTTGATAAAATTCTCCTACTTGTGGAGCATATGCCCAACATGCAGGGCAATTTGCGTTCATAAATTCTAACACAACTATTTGACCATTATTTAAATAATCATTGTATAGTGTATGCATTGTTCCATTTAAATCCTCATCAAACCAATCTGGAGCTGTACCAGTGGCTTCAAAATTTAGACTTTGAGATTGCAACAAAGTTGAACATAATAAAATGAAGAAGTATAGAAAAGTTCTTTTCATGATATATAGGGGTATTAAATTATTATTATATAAAGATAATAAAATAAAAATATTTTTCAGAACATATATTAATATCTAAGAAATTATATGATTTTATATATTAACTTTCTAATTAAAAATCCAGTTATCAACATTGTTAATAAAATTTGTTGATATTGTTTTAATAAGTAATAAGATTATTTTTTTTGACTTTATATATTTTTTGTAGGTTTGATTTATCGTTGGATATAAATCGTTTGAAATAGTTTCAAACCATTTCATCGGAGAGGCATTGGAATGTTGGATTAATTTAAGTTTTTACTTTTAGAAAAATCAAACATTTGCTTATTAAAATTGAAAAATTTTATATAAAAGAGATTGCCAATCCTAAGGAACATTAGAAATAATGATTTTATTTTGAATGAAAATCTAACTACCCAGGGGTTGTAAAAAACCTCTAAGAAGTTGCAAAACTTCTTATAATCGGTGATAATTTTATTATTCCGAATTTGGGCCTCTCGAAATCCGAATGGGTTTCAGAAAAATAGTAAAGTATCGAAAGATGTTTTTTTTATTTTTTACAGAGGTTCTTTAAACAGTTAGCTGTTTTACGAGTAGCGATGCTCAGATAGGGTAATTAGATATTTAATAGACGAAGTGTTTTTACACGAGATAAATTAAAATTTACATCCAAAGATTTAACAAAGTGACAGGAAACTGTTTCTTTTGGAAAGCGGAGAGAAATCTCCGCTTTTTTTTTTTAGATAGAAAATGAACAGTTAATTTAAATTTCTTTATTAAATTCGCGTAAAATTTATATGGTCGCGTAGCTCAGCTGGATAGAGCATCTGCCTTCTAAGCAGACGGTCGCAGGTTCGAATCCTGCCGCGATCACAAAATCCTATTATAATGGATAAAACTACGTATTGGAGACATAAAAAAACAATTTCTTTTTTATCTAAACATTTTTCACCACCAACTAAAATTCTTGATCTTGGGACTCCAAATATGTTGTCACAAAAAATCAATCAGGCAGGCTATGATGTTGTCAACACAAATGGAGAAAATCTTGATATTGAATATAAATCTGTTTTAAACAAAGACGTAGATGTAGTTACAGCATTTGAAATCTTTGAACACATGCTTGCTCCTTTTAATATTCTCAATGAAATGACATCAACAAAATTAATTGCCTCTGTTCCATTAAAATTATGGTTTACAAATGCTTATTGGAATGAAAATGATGACTGGGATAAACATTACCACGAATTTGAAGTCAAACAGTTTAATTTTTTATTGCAACAAACAGGCTGGAAAATTATTGATTCCGAAAAATGGATTCCAAAGGTAAAAATACAATTTGGGATTAGACCTTTCTTAAGAATGATAACTCCTAGATATTATATAGTTTACTGCGAAAAAAAGTAGTTATTTATTGATATTTTCTAAATCTAATAGAAAAGCATATTCTAAAGCAACCTCCTTAAACCTTTTAAATCTTCCTGATGCACCACCATGTCCTACTTCCATATTACAATCTAATAGTAATAAATTGTCATCTGTTTTATATTCTCTTAGTTTTGCAACCCATTTTGCTGGCTCCCAATATTGTACTTGACTATCCCAAAAACCAGTAGTAACAAGTAAATTAGGATAATCTTTAGATTCAATATTGTCATATGGAGAATATGATTTAATATAGTCGTAATATATGCTATCCTTTGGATTACCCCATTCATCAAATTCACCAGTTGTTAATGGTATACTTTCATCTAACATGGTTGATATAACATCGACAAAAGGTACAGCGGCAATAACACCATTCCATAAATCAGGTCTCATATTGATTACTGCCCCCATCAACAAGCCTCCTGCACTACCACCAGAAGCATAAAGATTCTTAGGATTAGTATATTTTTCTTTTATTAAAAATTCCGCACAATCAATAAAATCATAGAAAGTATTTTTTTTATTTAGTAATTTACCATCCTCATACCATTCTCTACCTAATTCTTCACCACCTCTTACATGTGCAATAGCAAACACAAAACCTCTATTTAATAAACTTAGCCTAACAGAGCTAAAGTATGGATCTATACTATTTCCATAACTTCCATATGCGTAAAGTAAAAGGGGATTTTTTGTATTTTTTTCAATCCCTTTTTTATATACCAATGAAATAGGTATGTTTTTACCATCTCTTGATTTTGCATAATAACGTTTAGACTCATAATTATCAATAGAAAAACTAGAATCCAAAATTTCATCTTGCTTTAATAAAGTTTTGTTTTTATTTGTCATATTAAAATCAAAAACACTACCTGGAGTAGTCATCGAAGTATAATAAAATCTCAAAACATCAGTATTGAATTCAACATTAGATGTTGTCGAAACATAATAAGCAGGATCTTCAAATTCCATATAATAAGTACTGTTATCTAGCCAATTGATGATTTTAATATTGTTTAGGCCCTGTTTTCTTTCCTCAACAACTAAAAAATCTTTAAAGATATCTATACCCTCAATTAAAACATTCTCTTGATGAGGAATAACTTCAATCCAATTTTCTTTTTCTGGTTTAGAAACCAAGGTTTTCATAATTCTAAAATTCTTAGCATTATAATTGGTTAAAATATAAAAGTAATCTTGATAATGATATATACTATACTCTAGGTTCTTTTCACGCTTTTGAATAAGAGAAAAATCAGAATCTGGAAAATCAGCTTCTATATATCTATATTCCGTGGACAATGTCTGATAACTACCAATAATAATATATTTTTTTGATTTTGTTTTGGAAACATAACACCCAAAGGTTTCATCTTTTTCTTCATAGACTAAAATGTCTTCTGACTGATTAGTACCTAATACGTGTTTATATATTCTATGTGATCGTAATGTTACAGGGTCCTGTTTTGAATAAAAAAATGTTTTATTGTCATTTGCCCATACAATCTGACCAGTAGTATTTTCTATTTTATCATTTAATACTTCTCCTGTTTTTAAATCTTTTATATAAACAGTATATTCTCTTCTAGAAACAGTATCTACTGCATATGCTAACATGTTTTCATTAGTACTAATAGAGAGTCCTACAGCAGAATAGTATTCATGACTTTTTGCCATTTCTGAGACATCTAGCAATATCTCTTCTTTTGAGTTATTTGCTATATGTTTTCTACAGTGAAATGGATACTCTTTTTCCTCCTCATATCTTGTGTAATAATAATAGTTGTTAATTTTTACAGGTACAGAAGAATCATCCTTTTTGATTCTATTTTTGATTTCATTAAATAACATGTCTTGCAAACCCTCAGTGTGATGCATTTTTTGTTTTAAATATGCATTTTCTGAATTTAAATAATTAATTACATTTTGAGTTTGCTCATCTGGTTCCTTAGCTTCTTTTTGAGCATCAGATAATCTCATCCAAAAATAATTGTCAATACGATCATCACCATGTATAGATAATAGTTGTTCTTCTTTGATTGGCGATGGGGGAGTTGGCTCATTCATTGTCTTATAATTTATACAACTTATAAATAGAAAAAAACTTAATACTATTATAAAATAATTTTTCATTTATCTAGATCTTAATTTAGCCAATAATCTAAGTACTTCTAGATATAACCAAACTAATGTCACTAATAAACCAAATGCTCCGTACCACTCCATATATTTTGGCCAGCCTTTTTCTGCTCCCTTCTCTATTAAATCAAAATCTAAAAGTAAATTAAAAGCAGCAATTCCAACTATAAAAACACTAATAGCAATGCTAGTTATACTACCATTTAATGGGTTCATTGATGAAAATGCTGAACCAAAAAATAAAGACATAATTATATTTAATATAAAAAATAGAAAAATACCAATAGTAGCAGTAACAATAATGGATCTTAATTTTTGTGTTACAACAATCATTTTACTTCTGTAAGCAAATAATAAACCAAATAATATACATGCTGTTAGACCCATTGCTTGTATCGCAATTCCATCAAACTCTCCTCCTTCAGGTTGTAAAAACTTTTCATAGACTACTGAAATACCTCCTAAAGCTAAACCTTCAAGCACAGCATATATAGGGACTGTTATTGGAGCCCATTCTTTTTTAAATACTGTTACCATAGCCACAATAAAACCTAAAATAAAACCAGGCCAAATTAAGTTTATTCCTAAAACTGGATTTGCAAAAGTAAAAGAAGCTGCTATCAATAGAATTGATAAGCTAATAATTGTTTTATTTACTGTGCCATTAATTGTCATAGCATTTTCATTAGATACTATTTCTAATTTACTAAGCTGTGATTGTGCTAAAGCTGGATTTGCCATAATTATACATTTTTTAGTTTTTTACAAATCTAATAAAATGTTCAAATTATTATAATAATTAGTTTTTGTTTTTATTTAGTTGGACCCTATTTTATATATATTTGTGCTTCAAAATAAGAGGGAATATGAAATAATTATAAATTTGATTTATTATATTTGTATAACTTTTTAAAATTATTTTTATACACAACAATTGGGATATGAGTAAACAAAAAAAAATAGCTATACTGATAGCATTATCATTTACAATATTTATTGCTGTCTTAATAGTAAACAATCACATTGGGAACAAGACAGTTGAAACAAGCGAAGTAGAGAAAAATATAACAAATAGGATATCTTGCAGTTCTTTAGAATCAAAAAATCACACTCCAGTTATTGATTTTTCAGGAAAAATAAAATCTGTAAATAAAATAAATATAATATCGGAAGTTAATGGTATTTCAGAATTAAAAAACGCAAGATTTGAAATAGGTGAAGCTTTTAAAAAAGGTGAAACTTTACTTAGTGTTGCAGATGATGACATATCTATGGAATTAAAATCTATAAAAAGTGAATTTTTAGCATTACTTATAAGTGTTTTACCTGATTTAAAAATTGATTTCCCAACTTTAGGCAAGCAATTTCAACGCTATATTAATAACTTCAAGTTAGATTTAGAAATGTCTGATTTACCAAAAACAACAACTAGTAAAGAGAGGAACTTCCTGTCATCTAAAAAAATTTTTTCTAGTTATTACAAGATAAAGTCATTAGAAAACAGATTAAATAAATATAAAATCAAAGCTCCCTTTGATGGAGTTATTACACAAGCTTTAATTGATGAGGGATCTCCTGTTATTATAGGACAACCTTTAGGTGAATTTATTAATCTTAATAATTACGAAATAGTTACTTCAGTTAGCTTACAAGAAGCGCAACTTATTAATATAGGCAATCAAGTCAATGTCTACTCTGAAGATTTAAATACAAACATTATAGGTGAAGTAAAGAAAATAGGAGACAATATTAATGAAATGACTCAAAGTATTGATCTGTTTGTTTCAATAAAAGATTCTTTAATAAAAGATGGCATGTATGTTCAAGGAGAAATTATATGTAATACAATTAATGATTCTTATAAAATAGCAAGAACTAAAATTATAGATCAAAATAATATTTTTATACTTAAAAATGACAGCATTTATAAAAAGAATATTAAAATCTTAGCTTTTCAAAATGATTCAGTAATTATTAGCAATTTAAATATGAATGATTGTATTGTTAATACATATCGAAATTATTTCTATCATGGTATGCCTATAAATTAATAAGAAATGAAGAATATTATATCATATTTTATTAAGTACCCAATAACAGCTAATCTGTTAATGGTTATGATTTTTGCTTTTGGTATAGTGGGATTAAATAGTTTACGTGCAACTTTTTTCCCAGAAATGACAACTAGATTAATTTCAATTCAAGCTGTTTCAGCTGGTTTATCACCATTAGAGATTGAAGAAGCTATTACAAAAAAAATAGAATATAAATTAGAATCTGTTTCAGGTGTTAAAGATATAACATCTAGCTCTTTAGAAAACATGGCTTCTATTACAGTGGAAATGGAAAGAGGTGCAAATATGTATGTGGGGTTACAGAACGTGAATAATGCGGTGGATCAAATTAATTTCAATGTAGATATCGATGAATTATTCATAAGAAAAGTCGAATTTGTGATGCCAACTATTAGTTTTTCGATTTACTCTGACAATGATTTAGATTATTTAAAATCCGAAATAGATAAAATTGAAGATGAACTGAAATCAGCAGATGGCATTTCTGAGGTTAACATATATGGTTTACCAGAAAAGGAAATAGAAATATCTATTAATGAAGATAGACTCCAAGCTTTTGGATTAACTATCGATCAAATTAACTCAGCTGTTCTTAAACAAAATATTAATCTTACCGGAGGAAAGATTGAAGTAAATAATACAAAGTATTTACTTAGAGCAAATAATAAATTTAATTCCAGTGAAGAAATTGGGAATATTATTATTAAAGTTGATAAAAATGGTAACCCTATTTACTTAAAAGAAATCGCCAATGTATTAGACACATGGTCTGAATCATCTAGAGAAAGATATCGAGATGATAAAAAATCAGTAAATATTGTCGTAAGTAATACAGAAACACAAGATATATTATACATTGCTGATTATGTAAAAACATATGTTCAAAAACTTAATTCCGAAAATGAAAATATAAATGCTGAAATCTTATTTGATGCATCGAATCCGTTAAAACAAAGAATCGAATTATTATCCAAAAACGGTATAATTGGTTTTATTTTAGTTTTAATATTTTTAACAATGTTTTTACACCCAAGAGTTTCATTTTGGGTTGCATTAAGTATCCCTATTTCATTTTTGGGCATGTTCTTTTTAGCTCCTGCGGCTCCAATTACAATTAACATGATGACAATGTATGCTATGATATTGGTTATTGGAATTTTAGTTGATGATGGGATTATTATTGGTGAAAACATAATTAGAAAGTTTGAGGGAGGATTAAATAGATATGATGCTGCCGTTGAGGGCACGCTAGAGGTGTTTCCGGCTGTTTTTGCGGGTGTTTCTACAACTGCAGTTGCATTTCTCTCATTTTTCTTTTTTGAAGGTATGATGGGGGAGTTTGGCTGGCAAATGGGATTTGTGGTAATTGCTACATTAGTATTTTCACTTGTTGAGGGAGCCTTTATACTACCGGCACACATTGCATATTCAAAAGCATTAGATAAAAATCAGAAACCCAATAAAATATCTATTTTCTTTAATAAGAAAATTAATAATTTGAAAAACAACTATTACAAACCTCTTCTTTCTTATTTTTTACAAAAAACCCATTTTGCATATTTATTCTTTATTGGCCTATTTTTATTGTTTGTCTTTGGGAGTGGGGTGAAATTTACATTTTTTCCATCAGTTGAACTTGATGATTTATATATAGAATTTAAAACTAAACCTGGTACAACCATTGAAAAAACAAAAACATATGCAGATCACATTCTAACAATCGTAGAAAAAGTCAACTCTAAATTAGAAGACTCCTTAAACACAAATGTTATACGTGCTACTGAAATTAGATTAGGTCCAGTCTCACACAAAGGGAGTGTTGAAATGTTTTTACATGAACCTGAAAGCAGAGGCATTAAAGCATATGATATTATTGAAATACTAAGAAGTGAAATAGGGGAGATAAATGGAGTTGAAAACTTAATAATGGGAGTAGGTGATCCTTTTGGAAAACCTCTAGCCTTTGCACTTTTAAGTGATAATGCGGAGGAATTAGAAGCTGCAAGCTTATTATTTTCCCAAAAACTAGGAGAAATAGAGGGAGTAGCTGCCTCATCAACAGATTATGAGTATGGACCTAATGAAATAAATTTCATACTCAAAGAAAAAGCAAAAAGTATTGGTCTTGACAATTATCAAATTTTCCATCAAGTAAGGCAAGCATTTTTTGGATCACAAATACAGGATTTGCAAACTAATAGAGATGAAATGAAATTGTGGATTAGATATGATAATGAAGATAAACAATCGTTTTCTAATTTAGAAAACATGAAAATACAAACTCAAAAAGGCGTATTCCCGTTAAAAGAATTAGTTTATTTTGATATAGATAATAAAATTATTAGCATCAATAGAAAAAATGGAAAAAAAATTGTAGAAATTGAAGGCGAACTAGCAAATTCAAATGCATATAGCTCTGATATTATAACAGAAGTAGAATCAAAGATGTTTCCCTTAATTCAAGAACAATTTCCATCCGTAATTCTAGAGTTATCAGGATCTTCTGATGAAGGAACAGTGACTGCAAATTCAATGAAAAAAATAATGCCAGTTTTTTCATTATTAATACTATGTATTGTTTTAATCACATTTAGATCTAAAGCACAAACATTTATTGTCTTTTTATTAATGCCTTTTACTTTAGTAGGAGTCTTTTTTGGACACCTATTACATGGGATGCCTATAAGTGTTTTATCTGGATTTGGTGTTGTTGCGTTAATTGGAGTATTAGTAAATGATGCACTTGTATTTATAACTTCATTTAATTTACGATTAAAAAATGGAGATAAATTTTTAAAAGCTTTAGAAGAAACTGCTCTTAATAGATTTAGGCCAATCGTACTAACCACTATTACAACCGTATTTGGCCTTCTACCACTAATATTTGAAAAAAGCATGCAAGCACAATTTTTAATACCTATGGCTATTTCATTAAGTTATGGAATTATTATGGCCACACTATTAACCCTACTATTGCTACCTGTCATGCTATTAACACTTAATAATATTAGATTATTTATATCAAAATCAATAAATAGAGAGGATGTAGAACCAGCTTGTAAAGAATTAAAAAATAACTTATGAGACACTTTTTTATATTAATTATATTGTTTGCTAATTTCACTTTTTCTCAAGAATTTCTAACACTAGAAAAAGCCATTGAATATGGATTAAATAATAGTCATAATATTGCAATTATTAAAAATGATGCAGAAATTATCAAGAATATGAATCACATAGGAGCTGCAGGTGTTTTACCTAACATCACTATTTCTTCTGGGTACAACGGTGCTATTAATAATTCAGAATTAGACCTGAATTCATTCTTGTCTTTTGGCGATGACATGGACTCTAGTATTGATGCAACAAAAGCAAAATCTGTCAACATATCATCCTCTATTGGTCTGAGCTACAGACTTTTTAATGGTTTTAGCGGCATCTACACATTAAGTAAGTTTCGAAAACAAAATACCATAGCAGATGAAAATATTCGATATCAAATAGAATTGGAAATTTTAGACATCATCAAACAATATTATGACATGCTAAACAGAGAACTTGTTTACAATACTTTTAAAGAAAGCTACCAAATATCTTTAGAGAGATACAATCAAGCTCTAGAAAGACATAGTCTTGGCGCCATATCTAAAATTAACTTACTGAATGCAGAAGTTAACTTAAACCAAGACAAAGTCCAAATGGAAGAAAGTTTAATTAAACTAAAAGAAAGTACACTGAATTTAGGATTGCTAATAGGATTACCTGAGTCATCCTTTGATCTTCAACATGAATTTAACTTCAATCAAAACCTAAACATAGAAACACTATTAAAACAAACACTAACAAACAACAGCTCTATTATTATGGCGGAATTGAATTACAGTGTTGCAAAAGATGAATTAAAAATATCAAAATCTAACTTCTCTCCCTCTATAGATCTATTTTCATCATATTCATACAATAATAGAAAAAGTGAAACCAGTTTTATTAGCGAGCAAAAGGATAATGGAGTGATTGCAGGGATAAATGTAGAAATTCCTATTTTTTCATCTAACATGCGTCGAAAAAACTTTCAAAATGCTCAAATTAACTTAAAATCTAGAAACCACTCACTTGAGCACATCAAAGAAACAATAAAAACAGCTTTGCTAAATGCATACTACAACTACACTGAAAATCTAAATAATTTAGCTTTAATGAAGAGTAATTTAGAAACTATTGAAAAAACAGCCAACATCAACAAAGAACTATATGATTTAGGACAAATAAGTAATTTAGAATATCGTGAATCTCAAATATTATTAGATCAAGCAGAAATAAATTATAATTCTAAATTATCACAAACTAAGATACAAGAATATATTATCTATCAATTATCCGGTCAACTTCAATCAAAATAAAATTATGTCTTTAAAAAAAATTGGCTTAAGTAATATTAAATTATCTTCTATTGGTTTAGGTTGCTGGCAGTTTAGTAAAAATACAGGATTTGCAGGTAGTTTTTGGCCTAAATTATCAAACAAAGACACATTAGATATAGTAAAAACAACACTAAAAGGAGGTGTGAATTGGTTTGATACTGCCGAACTATATGGATGGGGGAAATCTGAAAAATCATTATCTGAAGCTCTAAGCCAACTAAACATCGATCCAGAATTAAATTTTATAGCAACTAAATGGTGGCCTTTATTTAGATGTTCTAACTCAATAAAAAAGACAATTCAAAAAAGATTAGATTATTTAAATGGATATCCCATCACACTACATCAAGTACATATGCCTCTTGGATTTTCTAGTATAGAGAAAGAAATGAACGCAATGGCTGACCTAGTAGAAGAAGGTAAAATAAAACATATTGGAGTCAGCAATTTTAATCAAAAACAAATGATTAGAGCCTATAATGCATTGGAAAAAAGAGGAATACATCTGACATCTAATCAAATGGAATATAGTATTCTTAATAGAGAAATAGAAACTAATGGAGTTATGGAAACAGCTCAAAAGTTAAAGATTTCAATAATAGCTTATTCTCCGCTTGCACAAGGCATTGCTACGGGTAAATTCCATGATAATCCAGAGTTAATTAAAAAACTACATAGATGGAGAAAATTAAAATTAAATAAACGTGGCTTAAGTCTATCTAATTCTCTTCCTATTATTAAAGAATTAAAAAATATCGCTAAAAAGCATAATGCCACAGCAGGACAAATTGCTTTAAGTTGGCTGGTAAATTTTCATCATAATGTATTTGCTATTCCTGGAGCAAGGACAAACAAACAATGTGAATATAATGTGGGGGGCATGAAGATAGAATTATCTGATGATGAGCTTGATAGACTAAACCATATATCAAATTAAATCTTGAAATTCATTAAATTAGCATAATAATGAAAAAAATATTTTTTATATCCATTCCGTTAATTTTACTAGTAGTTACCTGCAGTAAAGATGATAGTATATCTCCAGTGGAAGACATTATTACAATTGATTCATTAAAAATAAACAGAAAAGTGTTAGTTGTTGGGATAGACGGATTTCGAAGTGATGCCATGCAAGAAAACATAACACCATTTATACACAACCTCTCTCAAACAAGCAATAGTTATTATACAGATAAACATATTGTTGAATCAATAACATATAGTGGGCCAAATTGGTCATCAATATTAACAGGGGTGCATATGGACAAACATAATGTTACAGATAATAGTTTTGACAACAGTAACTACAATGAGTACCCCTCTTTCTTTCATTATATTGAAAAGGCAAATAGTGATATAAATACTGCTTCGATTGTAAATTGGACACCTATTAACGCATACACCTTATCTACTGACCCTGATTTTTCTCCAACTAATTCCATAAATGACTTTGAAGTATTTGAGCATGTAAAAAATATACTTTTAAATTCAAGTGATATAGAAGCTGACGTGTTATTTTTACAATTTGATGAACTTGATGGAACTGGCCACACATATGGATTTAGCCCAGAGGTAGAAGAATATACAAATTATGCCAACATATTAGATAGCTATTCTGAAGAATTATTTAATATCCTAAAAAATAGACGTGCCAATGGGGAAGACTGGATGTTCTTTATTGTGTCCGACCATGGAGGCGAAGGGACAGCCCACGGAGATTCAAGTGACCCTAATATTAATCAAACAATCTTCTTGGCTCAACACCCGGAATTAATATTTAAAGCAAATTGTTGCTATACATCAAGTCAAGCAGATATAGCGCCAACTATTTTAAATTTTCTGGGAATATCAAGTTCAGAATTTGAAAGTAATACTGATGGATCATCTGTTTTAGAATAATTGTTGACTTTACAGAATAAAAGGAATAATTACTTTTCTATTGACAGGATAATTTTCAAACTCTTTTTTATACCAAATATGATGAGAAATTGCCCTTGGCAATAGATTGGCAATAGTCCATAAAGCAAAAGCTAAACCAGGCAAGCTCCATGTTAAAATAGCAAAACCAATCCATTCTATAATTTCTCCTAAATGATTAGGGCAAGAAACATATTTAAATAATCCACCATGTGGTATTTTATAGCCACTCTCAGACTCTTTTCTTAAATTAATAAGTATACTGTCCGATTGATTATTAATATAGGCTCCAGCTAAAAATAACGCAAAACCACTTATAAACTGAGGAGAATACAACCAACCTAAATCATATCCTGTGGCAAAATTCCCAAAATAATAACCAATAAAAAAAACATTAACTAGGTTAAAAAATATAGCAGAAATAACAATTAAAAGTGGTATTTTTTTTTCTTTTGTATTTAACCTAAAGGGGAATACAAACACTCTATTTATATAATGAATAACATACAATGAAATAAAACAAATCGTCACTAAATTAACAGATTTATCACTAAACATTAAGAAAATAGGTATGATCAAAAAAGTAGGAAGCTCCATTATAAACCAACCCCACTTATTACTTATAGTCAATCTTTGATCACGAATATGCCTACCATAAGTAGCTGGCTTAAATAATAAGAGAAATAAAAATGTCACAAAAGACAATATCAACCAACTATACAAACCATAAAAGTATATTTGGCTAGGTATTAAATTCATATCAAAAAACTGTTAAAAACAACTTGCCAGCCGAACCAAAAAACTCCCAAGATATTTTTTTATTCATACAATGAATTTAAGTAAAAAACTATTTAAACTAACAAGTTATTATATATTATCTTTAAAGTGCATATATTTGAAAAAAAAACCCCCAGTATTACATGAATATTTTCTATTACGCACTACTTATACTTTCTTTAATTTCTTTTGGACAAAACACACCATGTGATGATATAATAGATATTATTATTTTTCAACAAACTGGTGAAGAAATCGCAACTGAAAATAGTATTATTCAATATCAAGAAAACAATCCACTAACATCTGCTGAAATAAACATATCAACAGCAAATCTATCTATAAATCAAAATGCATGTACATCAATGACTAATTTATTAGAAGATAAAGAGGTGGCTTTATTTCTAGGAGGTGCTGTGATAGCAAATTGTAATTGGATCGATATAATACCACAACTTGATGATTTCATGAGAAATGGAGGAGATGTTATTATTCAAGGAGACAATAGTTTAAATTTTATAAATCCTGATAATTGGCCTGATTATTGGAATGAGTTTATCTCTGAGGAAGAAAAGGATGACTGGTTTCAAGATTTATCAACACAACAATACAATTGCTGCGGGATTGCAAGTATAAACGAAAACTGCACAAATGGAGAAACTTTATTTGGTGAAAATTATAGCAACCATACAATAACATCCAACATATATGATTACCCTTATGGAAATCAGGGTGGCAATTGTGATATGATGTTTAACGAACCATATTGGTACAATGTATCTGAAACTGATTTAACTGATGATGATTTCTTTTCAATTTATAGTTGGGGTGGGGATGCTATAGGTGGAGCAATGTATGATGCTGGTGTAAATACACAAATGGTGTTTGGCAAGTCAGTTGGACTGGGAAATTTAATATTTTTTGGGGACAACAATCCTTTGGCAGATCCATATTTTGGATCTGAAATTTTACTAGGAAATCTTATTCATTATTTCGCTGGACAGTCTCAAGGTATTGATTTAGGAGAAGACATCACTACGTGTGAAGAATCTGTAACATTAGATGCAGGAGAAGGATATGATTCATACTTATGGTCTACAGGTGAAACTACTCAAACTATTGAAATAAATGAAACTGGAAATTATAGCGTGAATGCTGAGTATTTAAATTATTCTTTGCACTTTCAGAACACATCAAATGAAGCTAACGGATATAATGGACACATATCAATTCCTGATGATAATAGTTTAGATTTTGGAAGTGAAGATTTTCATATTTCTTTTCAATTTAAATCAAATGGTGATTGGAGTGCTACAACAGGAAATGAAGTAGGTATTATTACCAAACATGATGGTGACCAAGGTTTCTTTGTTAGATTTGAAGGCCAAGAATTGAAAGTGGTAAAAAACAATTTCAACATGACCAATTCAATTGAAGAATTATTAGACAATGAATGGCACACAATAAATATTGACTTTAAATTTTCAAATAATGAAATACTAATATTTTATGATGGTGCATTATCTACAGCCAACTCTCTAGAAGGTGTAAACGATGCTAATGACAATAACGCAAATCTTGAGGTTGGCGTAAACTGGGATATAAGTGATACATTTAATGGCTATATGGACAATATTCATATTTGGTCAAAATCACTAACATCAGATGAAGTACAAGAATATATAAATTGCCCACCAAATGGAGAGGAAACAGATTTATCTGGATATTGGAATTTTGAAGAAGGCCCTAATTCACTAGAGGTGCTTGACCTGTCCTCTAATGAAAATCATGGTGTCATTGTCTCTGAATCTAATCTAACATACAACACAGACACACCTAATAATTGTACAACACTAACTTGTTCAGACTCAGATGAAGTCACTGTAACATTCAACATATGTGGCTGCATAGATGATTCAGCGTGCAATTACAATTCTGAGGCCAATGAGGATGATGCCAGTTGTGAATACATAGATGAGCTTGATTTAGGGGAAGACATTACAACATGTGAAGATTTGGTAACATTAGACGCGGGCGAGAGTTATGAATCATACTCTTGGTCTACTGGAGAAAATACACAAACTATTGAAGTATCTGAAACGGGTAATTATAGTGTTAATGTTGAAAATGGAAACAGTAATAATTATTCAATGTTTTTTGATCAAAATGTTGTTGATTTAGGCCAATCAAGTGAATTATTGATTGTCTCAGACATGTCAATAAGTTTAGATATAAAATTTGATGAAATTACTTCTCATTGGCAACAAATAATTACATATGCGACTGATGGAGAGACACCAAATACAAATGCAATCTATCATTTAGAACTACCACCAAATCAAAATAATGGGATCGATTCATTATACTATTTGCATGAATCTGGAGAGGGGCAGAATGAAATATGTAATTTAGAATTTCCATTTAATCTTAATGAGTGGTATAATATCACGATTACCAGAGATTCCGAAAATAAAGAAATTAAATTTTATGTTAATGGTGGATTTATAAGTGCTCATGAATATGATTATAACCCTGATGGTGGGGAAAATTCACATTTAGCATTCGGAGACAAGTGGACTGGTTTAGGCCAGCATTACTTCATTGGTTCTCTCGATAATGTTTCTATTTGGGATACGTATTTAACAGAATCAGATGTCACACAATATGCTAATTGCCCCCCTGCAGGAAATGAAGGCAATTTAGTTGGATACTGGAATTTTGAAGAGGGATCTGATCCTGGATATATTATTGACCAAACATCTTATGGAAATAACGGAACCATTAATGGTGCTACATACAATGAAGAAACACCTGAACAATTATGTCCATCATGTTCAGATGAAGATGAAATCACTGTAACATTCTCTCCAGAAGGATGTACAGATGAATTAGCTTGTAATTACGATTCTAATGCCATCTGTGATGATGAATCATGTGAATATATAGAAGAGGTTGATCTGGGTGAAGATGTCACCACTTGTGAAGGATCTATCATATTAGATGCAGGAGAGGGCTATGATTCATATTCATGGTCTACAGATGAAACATCTCAAACTATTGAAGTTACTGAATCTGGAAGTTATAGTGTTAATGTAGAAAATGGAAGCACTAATAATTATTCGATGTATTTTGATGGAGAAGATGATTATTTATATGTACACTCTGCAGCAAATGAGCTAGATATATCAGCTGAAAATGGTTTATATAGTTGGAGTAATTTAATCACATTATCCGCATGGATTAATCCATTCGGATTTACTGGATCTACTCAAAGAATAATCACTTCTTCAAACCAGGACGTAGCAGGCCAACAATATGCACTAACTATCAATCCAGAGGGCAAAATCTATTTTCTTGGGGAAGCTGGTGCTTTTGAAAATGTAAATACAAATACAGGCAATACATCAGTAATACCCA
>NZWM01000036.1 GCA_002698365.1 Flavobacteriales bacterium
CAAGATGCATTAGATAAATTAATTAAAGACCGTAGAAGTGTTGCTTTAGTGGTTGATGAATATGGGGGTACATCAGGGTTAATATGTGTTGAAGATATTTTGGAAGAGCTAGTGGGAGAAATTGAAGATGAGCATGATGAGGCACTTTTCTTAGGAAGACAAATAGGTGAAAAAAAATATCATATTTTGGGTAAATCGAAAATAGAAGATCTAAATAAAAAATATGATTTCCAATTTCATTTATCTGAAGAATATGATACATTAAGTGGTTTAATTATTAGCTTTATTGGAAGAATACCGAAAAACCATGAAATTATTGAGATAGATAATTACGAGTTTAAGATTTTAAAAATACATGATAACTTTATTGAGGAAGTTATTATTTATGTCCTTTAATAGAATAATCGTATATTCGTATTCCCAAAAAAAACAACTTTTATGACTTTAAATGATATAAGAAAAAAATCTGGTTTACTTTTGATTGTTATTGGTGCCGGAATGCTTGGGTTTATTTTCATGGATTTGATGAACTCAGGAACCTCATTGTTCCAAAAAGAACAAAATACATTGTTAGACATTGATGGACAGAAATTGACATTTACAAATTTTGAAAAAGAATTAGAAGAAAATATTAATATTAAGTTTTTATCTAATTTAGGAACCGTAAATATTACAGAATCACAAAGAAATGCTGAAAAAGATCTTTTATGGGATCAGAAAATGAAAGAGATTTTATTTGTTGAAAAATTTGAGGATTCTGGGATAGCTGTTGGTGCAGATGAAACATGGGATTTAATATCAGGTGAAATTACAGGAAATCAGGCTCCATTATTCGGATATTTTTTTAGAGATCAAACAGAAACTGGTGAGTGGAATCAATATGGACCCGAATTAATTAAAGAATGGATTGATATGGGAGTAGATAATCCACAGTGGTTCCGTTATCTTTTTTTTGAAAAAAAATACCACTAGAGATAGGGCATTTATGAAATACTATAATGCAGTGAAAAAAGGGCTTTATACTACTACAGAAGTTGCAAAGACATATTACACACATCAAACTCAATCCATGAATGGGAAATATATATATATACCCTGTGACAATAGTGTTTCTGGATTTGAGCCATCAGAAAAAGAAATTAAGCATTATTACAAGAATAATCACCAAAAATTCACGAATAGTCCTCATAGAAAAATCAGTTATTTTGTCTTTAACTTAATTGCAAGTACTGAAGATAAAAAAAATATTTTACAAGAAATGAAAGAATTAATTTCAGATCAGACTGTTTTTAATAAAAGGCTCAATCAAGAAGAAGTGGAGCCTGGTTTTATGACCACGGATAATCTTAAAAATTTTATTTCAGAGCACGGAGATAATCGATATGAGGTTAAAATATTTTCCCAGGAAGAATTTACAAAAATAGAAGCAACACAAGATGTGATTGATGGAATTATCTATCCATATATTAGTGATGAAATATGTACTATGGGAAGAATTATTAATCAAGACTTAGATAGTGTGAGTGTGGTATATTTAGAAAGAGAAATATATGCAAGTGATCAAACATTAAATGAAATTTATTCACAAGTTTTTGAATTTATAGATAAAAATAAAACAATTACTGATGTTGAAAAAGTTTCCAAAGATATTAATAGCAAGCCAAGAACTGTGACATTGGAAAAAATGGATGAATCAGTACCTGGTTTAGGCGTTAGTAGACAAATTGTAAGATGGGCGTTTAATAGTGAAACCAATTTAAATGAAACTAATTTTTTTGATTTACAAGATCAATATGTTGTGGCCTTCGTATCTCAAATTTCAGAAGAAGAAATAAAGCCTCTTTCGGAAGTATATGATGAAATAGTCATTGATTTGCGAAAAGATAACATTGCTAAAAAATTCAGCAATGATGTCGCTCAGTCTCAAAGTAAAAACTTTAATGATTTGGCAGCAGAATTTAGTGTTAAAATTAAAAATGTGAATCAATTAAAAATGAATTCGGATATGTTTGGTGATGAGGGATATAATCCAGGTGTCGTTGGTGCTTTTTTTGCTACTCAACCTGAACAAATTTCGTCACCTTTTATTGGTGAAAATGGGGTTTTTGTTTTTTATAAAGATACTGCTGGGGAAATTAATTATCCTTTAGAATTCAGCAGATATCAAGCTTTAGTGGAAAGAACCAATCATGCAATGATAGATCTTTCATTAGTTGATCTTTTAAAAGAAAATAAAAACATTATTGATAATAGATTTAATTTTTATTAAAACCTTTCCATTCTACACGCATCAAATTTAATAAATATAAATAATAGCGTAGAAAATGCTAATAGTGAAGATCCTCCATAGCTAAAAAATGGCAGTGGGATTCCAATTACTGGAACTAATCCTGTCGTCATTCCAATATTAATAAATATATGTGCAAATAAAATAGCAGCTAATGAATATCCAATAATTCTACTAAAGCGAGATGTTTGTTTTTCGCTCAATAAAATAATTCGTATTATTAGACTAAGTAGTAATGTGATCACTAGTGTACTACCTATAAACCCAAATTCTTCTCCTATAGTACAAAATATGAAATCGGTTTCCTGCTCAGGAACAAAATTTCCTTTAGTTTGAGTGCCTTTTAAGTAACCTTTGCCAATAAATCCTCCAGATCCTATTGCAATTAATGATTGCTTTAAATTATATCCAGATCCTAATTCATTTTTTTCTTTACCAATAATTAAATCAATTCTTTCTTTTTGATGAGGTTGTAATATTTTTTCATATGTATAATTAATACCGCTGATCACACTAGCACATATAATGAAAAAAATTAGTACTATCATGAATTTTTTTTCCTGTTTTTTTAATAAATACGCTAATATACTGGTTAATATTATTAATACTATGATACTACTACTTACACCTATTATTAATGTTAATATTGCTAATATTCCCACTATAATGATACTAATAATATATCTTAGCGGTAGGCCCTCTCTATAAAACATAATTATTAGTGAAGTATATACTAGTGCGGAACCAGCATCTGGCTGCATGAGTATTAATAATACAGGAAATACAACAAAAGAGGCGGTAATGATGAGTGTACGTGTTTTATTTAGGTATAAGTTATTGTCATTTAAAAATTTTGCAATTACTAAGACGGTTCCAATTTTTGCAAATTCAGCTGGTTGTAATCCAAATTTCCCAAAATTAAACCATGCTTTTGCACCTCCTACTTCTTTCCCAATAAATAAAACTAAAACTAGTGCTATCATTGTAAAGAAATAAATCAAATAACTTAATCGATTAATTAATTTTGCATCGATAAATAAAATAGAGCCTGCAATTAAAAATGAACATGTCATAAAAGCTAATTGTCTTCCGGCTATTGTGTTTAATGAAAATAGAGGACTATCTATTGTATAGCTGCTGGAATAAATACTCATCCATCCCCAACAAACAAGTATTAGATATATCATTATCGTAAACCAATCAAATGATTTTCGTTGAGTTGTGACCATAATTAGTATTGTATGTTTTTATTTATCATTTCATTTTCTAAACGGATTCTGGATATTTTTCTAGTTCTATATTTTTCAATACAAAGACTTCCCATAGGTGCAGCTACATCACTTCCCCACCCTCCATTTTCTACATATACAGCAATTGCTATTTTAGGATTTTCTCTCGGTGAGAAGGCAATAAATATTGAATGATCGTCTCCATGTGGATTTTGAGCTGTTCCTGTTTTGCCACATATTTTCATTCCTGTTAATTTAGCCTTTTTAGCGGTACCATGTTTGCCTTCCACTGCTGTTTCCATTCCATAAATAACTGATTCAAAATAAATAGAATCAATAGAACAGTATTTTTTCGTAAAAAAATCTTGATTTAGGTCATCAATAGACTGGTTTATTGTTTTAACAATATGCGGTGTTCTATAGTAACCTTTGTTGGCAACTATTGATGCCAGATTGGCCATTTGTATTGGTGTCATAAGTATGGCATCTTGGCCAATACCCAATGAGATACATGTAGAAGCACCCCATCTTCTTATGCCATATTTTTTATTATAATATTCACTATTTGGGATAAATCCCATTTTTTTGTCATGTAAATCGGTATGTATTAATTTGTTTAATCCAAATGATTTCACATGTTGTTGCCAATTATCTAGTCCAGCAGTGGAATTTTCTTTGCTGGCTATAATTCTTTGGAAAGTGGAGCAATAATAAGCGTTGCAAGATTGAGCAATAGATTGGCGTAAATTTAATGGAGAATCATGTTTATGGCAACCTATATGTAAAATAGATTTATAATTCCATCCATTATTGCATATAAATAATGTAGCTGGATTTATTACTTGTTCTTGTAATCCGATTAATGCATTAATCAATTTAAATATGGATCCTGGCGGATATAAAGCAGATGTTGATCTATCCCATAATGGTTTTGCAGGATCTAAATATAAATTTGTAAAGTTTTTACTTCGTTGATTTCCCAGAAAAAGAGAAGGGTCATAATTTGGACTGGAAACCAGACATAAAATCTCACCAGTACTTGGCTCAATAGCGACTATGCTACCACGTTTGTTTTGCATGATTTTTTCAGCATATTCTTGTAGGGTAATATCAATCGTTAAAACTACATCTTGTCCTTTTTTGGGTAAAGTGTCATATTTGCCGTCTTCTAATTTACTTTGATATTTTCCAAATACATCTACTACTTTTCTTTCTATCCCTTTTTCCCCAGCTAATTGTTTTTCATATGTTTTTTCTACTCCAGTGATTCCAATTAAATCTTCTTGTGTATACTTGGGATATTTTTCTAACAAACTTTTTGATATTTGTCCAATATATCCAAATATGTTGGCGCCAGATTTTGTGTTGTATTCACGAACGTATCTTGGTTGGGTATAAAACCCTTTAAATAGATGTAATTTGTCTTGAATATCAGCAAAATTTTCTTTCGATACAGCTTTTAAGAATATTGACGGCTTATAATGAGAATATTTTTTTGCCTGTTTGATTTTATTATTAAATTCTTGTTGAGATAGCTGTAAAATATTACATAAAAATAATGTGTCTATGTTGCTATCTAATAAATATGGAGTTACCATAATATCATGAGCACGTTGATTTGAAACAAGTAGTGTGTTATTGCGATCATATACCCATCCTCTTTCTGGATATTTTACAATTTTTCGAACTACATTATTTTCAGCTGATAATTTATATGATTTATCAAGTATTTGAATAGAAAATAATTTAACTATTATTAATACTATTGCGGCGCTAATAATAATTAAGACGGGATATTTTCGATGTTCATAGAAGTCATGCTTTCTCATGTTTCTTACTTGATAAGATTTTGTGTATAATGAATGAAATTAAAGTAAAAATAGTAGTCATAATTGTTGCACCTAGTATTTCCCAAATTGCCAAAAAAGTAAATCGTTCTAATGAAAAAACTGTAAAATGATGAATACCTATAAATATTGTAGATATAATTAAAAATTTTTCAAAAGATAATTTAGTAATTTCTAATAATTCTTCAGCTTCCTTATTATTAAATCTATTTGTCCATATAATTTTTAAGTAACTTATTAACACGCAGGCAAATGCATGTGCTCCGTATGTATTAGAAAAAACATCAATAGTTAATCCGATTAAAAAACTTAATATAAGATTGGAAATTTTATTTGTTTTATGTGGTATAGTTAAGATGAAAATAATGTAATAATATGGATTGATATAACCACTAAACTGTATGTTATTTAAAATAAAAATTTGTAGACTTGTTACAAAAAAAAATAATTTTATTCTTTTCAATTTAATAGTGTTTTTTCAATTAATAATCTTTCTTCTTGATCTTTGGAATCTATAATATATACATGCTGTATACTTGTGAAGTCTGTAAATAATTTAACGGATATCTTCAAAAAATTAGTTTTTTCTTCAATATGATAATCTTCTACGACACCAATGTGTAACCCCTCAGGCAACGTGTTAGAATATCCACTCGTCACAATCGTGTCCCCTATTTTAATAGGTGCATTTTTGGGAATATCTACTAGTTCCATCATATTGAATTCACGCCCCTTCCAATTTAGAGTTCCATAGTGCCCGGAATGTTTAATCTTAGCGCTTACTTTCCAGTTGGTATTTAAAAGACTTATAACAGTGGTGAAGTTTTCACTAATAGTATGTGTCATCCCAACTAAATTATTATTGTTTGCAACAGCTAGATAAGTGCTTATTTGGTCAGATTTCCCTTTGTCGACAGTTAAAAAATTATTCTTTTTTTGCCAGGTGTTTTTAACAATTTTTGCTTGCGTGATAATATGTGTGGATTCAATTGAGTCAATTTTTAATAAATCAGATACACTATTTTTTTTTAAATTTTCTATTTGATTTATTAGGTTTTTTTGTTCTTCTAATAATTGATCATTTAGCTTTTTTAAACGAAAATAGTCTTTTATGCTTTTTTCTTGATTAAATACAAGTCCACTTAATTCTAGTGAAATCTTTGATAGACGAGTTTCTACAATGAAATTATGTTTCATTAGAAAATTCAATGAAATAATAAGAAGGATAATAAAAACAAAAAACACATGATTATCTATCAGGATTTTAATTATCCGCTTCATATAATTTATTTCATTAATACAGCATCATACTCCTCTATATTTCTTAGTACATGGTCTGTCCCGCGAACAACAGCTCTCAATGGGTCTTCCCCAACATAGACGGGTAGGTCTGTTTTATTTTTAATTCGGGCAGCTAGTCCTCTTAGCATTGCTCCTCCTCCGGCGAGGTAAATCCCATTCTTATAAATATCTGCTGCTAATTCAGGTGGTGTCATGGCTAATGCTTGCATAATTGCATCTTCAATTTGTCTGATAGACGCATCCAGTGCTCCAGCAATTTCTTGGTATGATATACTTACTGCTTTTGGTTTTCCTGATGCTTGATCTCTTCCTTGTACATCCCAGTTTTCAGGCTCTTCTATATCATTTGCACGTAAGTCTTTTAATGCGGACCCAACGTTTATTTTTATTTTTTCAGCAGAACGTTCACCAATCACAAGATTATGATTTTTCCTCATAAAATACTCAATATCAGATGTAAAATTATCACCTGCTACTTTAATAGATTTGTCTTTTACAATACCCCCTAGTGATAATACCGCAATTTCAGTTGTTCCACCTCCAATATCAATAATCATATTTCCTTTTGGTTCTCGTACCTCAATACTCATCCCAATAGCAGCCGCCATTGGTTCATGAATTAAATGTACTTCTTTTGCTCCTGCAATTTCTGCAGAATCTCTTACTGCTCTTTTTTCCACTTCTGTAATACCAGAAGGAATGCAGATAACCATTCTTAAAGCTGGAGTCCAAAATCTATTTTTTAGAGATGGTATACTTTTTATAAATTCTTTTATCATTTGTTCTGCAGCAGCAAAATCAGCAATTACTCCATCTTTTAAAGGACGAGTTGTTTCGATGCCTTTATGAGCTTTTCCCTGCATTTGTCGTGCTTTATTACCTACAGCAATAACTTTACCTGTTTTTAATTCGGTTGCAACGATTGATGGTTCATCAACTACAACTTTCCCATTGTGAATAATTAAAGTATTAGCGGTGCCTAAATCAATCGCAATATCTTCAGTGAAAAAATCAAATAATCCCAAAATTTTTTAATGTTTAAAATGTCTATACCCAGTAAATATCATTGCCATGTCATTTTCATTACAGTATTCTATAGAGAGGTGGTCATTTTTTGAACCTCCAGGTTGAATAACCGCATCTACACCTTCGTTATTAGCTATTTCCACGCAGTCTGGAAATGGAAAAAATGCATCAGATGCCATCACAGAATTTTCTAATGAAAACCCAAAATGTTTTGCTTTCAATATGGCTTGTTTTAATGCATCAACTCTTGAAGTTTGTCCACAGCCAGAAGCTAATAACTGTTTATTTTTAACTAACACAATAGCATTAGATTTTGTGTGTTTACAAATTTTACTTGCAAATAGTAAATCACTCATTTTTGATTCAGATACTTTTAAATTAGATACAGTCTTAGCCTTATCAGAATCAGTAATATGGTCTCTTTGTTGACAAAGAATGCCATTTAATACTGTTCGAAACGACATGTTTTCTAAGTTAGTGTTTTTTTTCTTTAAAATGATACGGTTTTTTTTAGTTTTTAATAATTTTAATGCTTCTTGCGAAAATGAGTTAGCAATTAATATTTCAAAAAACAAGTTATTTATTTCTTCCGCGCATTCAAGATCGATATTGCCATTTGTGATTAATACACCTCCAAATGCTGAAATAGGGTCACCAGCTAAAGCTTTTTTCCATGCATTAATAATTTTATTGTCAGATGCAAACCCACATGCATTATTATGTTTTAGAATTCCAAAAGATGGTTCTGAAAACTCTTCTATTAAATGAACAGCAGCATCTATATCAAGTAAATTATTGTAGGATAATTCTTTGCCATTTAATTGCTCAAAAAGGTCATTTAAATCTCCGTAGTACATTCCTTTTTGGTGAGGGTTTTCACCATATCTCAATGTTATAGATTTATCAGGGGTGTGGAAATTTATTGGAAATATTGAGTTGTTTCCAACCTTTTTTTTGAAGTATTCTGAAATCGCGAATTCATATTGTGAGGTTTTGTAAAAACTTTTTTGAGCAAATAATAATCGGTCATTTAAATCAGAGCACCCATTTTTTGCATTAATTAACTTGATCGCTTTTGGAAACTCCTCTGTCCCCGGGATCACTAAAATATCTTTATAGTTTTTAGCAGCAGCTCGAATTAATGAAACTCCTCCGATATCTATTTTTTCAATAATCTCCTCTTCTTTATCAGTTGTTTTTAGGGTTTCCTCAAAAGGATATAGGTCAACGATCACCATGTCAATATTTAGAATATTATATTTTATCAATTCTTTTTTATCAATTGTGTTTTTCGATCTATTTAAAATGCCACCAAATATTTTTGGATGTAATGTTTTCACTCTCCCACCTAGAATAGATGGGTATTCTGTTATTTCTTCTACTGAGGTTACATTTATTTTATGTTCTTCTAGTATTTTCTTTGTACCTCCTGTTGAAATGATTTGAACTTTCTTGTTGGTTTTTTTAAGGTTGTTTATTAAATCTAATAAATTAGTTTTGTCATATACAGAAATAAGAACTCGGTTTATTTTTTTCACGGTTTTTTAAAAATTTAATCGTTAATAGCAATTACTTCATTTATCCTCTTAGGAAACTGTTCTTTTAGTAAATTTTCTATCCCATTTTTTAAAGTTATTTGTGATGAAGGACATCCACTGCAAGCACCTTGTAATAATAATTTAAGCACGCCGTTTTCACATGAAATCACTTCAATGTCACCTCCATCCATTTGAATATTGGATCGTATGTTATCATCAATAACTTTTTCTATTTCTAAAATTAATTCTGATTTTGTTTGCTTTATATCAACTCTCTTGTTGCTTAATTTCTCTACTTCAATTTGATTATTTAGTTCTTCTTGAATAAAAATTCTAATTTGATTTGTGACGTCTACCCAATCAATAGAGTCGTGTTTTCGAATAGAAATATAATTTGTTGATATAAAAATTTCCTTGACAAAAGGAAAAGAAAATAATTTTCTTAATAGTGTGCCCTTTGCGGTGTCTTTTATATTCAGGTATTCTTGTGATTTTTTTGTCAATATTTGATTTGAAACAAATTTCATCACTGAAGGATTAGGGGTCGATTCGGCATAAATAATAAATGGTATTTTGTTATTCATAAAAACGATAAATTTAAATAGTAATTCAACACATTAATTATGTCTTGATAGAAAGATAATAATAAATTTTATGAAAAAATATTTTCTTGTTCTAGAATTATTGATTTTGGAAAAAATAATTTTGTTTTTTTTTGAAAATTTTCGGTATAATCAGAAACATAAAAATAATGTTTATGTTTAGTGTTTTTTTGATTTAATAAATTATTTTGTTTTAGCATCTTTTTTACACTATGTCCAATATATTTTATAGCACTGATAATTTCCACTTTTTTATCATAGAAATGATTGATTTGTTTTTCAATTAAAGGGTAATGTGTACAGCCTAAAATCAGGCTGTCAATATTTTTTAATTTGTGATTTTCTAAATATGATTCAACGATACCTTTTTGATATAGTATTTTATTATCTTCTTCGATTAAGCTTGCTAATAAAGGGGTAGCCAAAGAACTAACCGTAATATCTTTTCTAAGAGTATTAATATGAGTTCTATAAATATCTGAAGAAATTGTAGCATTTGTGCCAATAACTCCAACATGTTGAATATGTGTTTGGCTATTTATATAATTAATTACGGGATGAATAACATTGAAGATTAATGCTTGATTTTCAACTTTTTTTATTATTTTTTGATAGGCAACTGCAGAAGCACTATTACATGCAATGATAATTGCTTTGCATTGTTTTTTTAACAAAAAATCGATAATTGTAATAGAGTATTTTTGAATTTTCTCAATTGATTTATTACCGTATGGAAGATGTTGAGTATCTCCAAAATATATTATTTTTTCGTTGGGAAGTACTTTGTTAATCGCATGCGCAACTGTTAGGCCACCAATTCCTGAGTCAAATATTCCTATAGGAGCTTCAGCATTCAATCGTTAAACAGATACTTTATAATTTAAGTTTTGTTTTTACTTCATCAGTAATATCAAATGCATCATCTTTCCAAATAATACTAGTGTTTATATCACTAGTGTTAAATATATATGAGTATCCTTTTTCCGCTGCGACTTTGTCAATGGCGTCTTGAATTTTTTGATATATTGGTTCTAGTAATTGAGTTTCTTTTAATGTTAGGCTTTGTTGTGCAGATTGTTGAAAAGCTACAATTCTTTCTTGTAAATCTTGCAAGCTTTTAGCTTGATCATTTCTCATGGTTTCTGACATTTCAGCTTGTTTTAGTTCAAAATCTTTATACTTTGATTCTAGTTCAGTTGCCATCTCTTGTAATTGTTGTTCAAGTTCAGCAGCCTCTTGTTGTAGTGCTAATTGTGCCGTTGCAGCTTCTGGCATAATCGCAATAATTTCTTGGGCATTAATATGTCCAAAAGTTTGTTGCGCAAATGCTAAAGAAGAGATGAATAAACATATAGTTATTGTGAAAAATTGTATTCTCATTTTATTGGTTTTAATTGTTAATATCCTAGTTTTTCAAGTATTTGTTCACTTTTATCTAATTCAGGATTTGAATAAATCATCATTAAATCAGAAGATTTATCAAATATAATATCATACTTTGCTTCATCTGCAAAATTTGTAATTGCCGTATATATAAGGTCTTGAATAGGTTGAATTAGTTGTTGTTGCTTTTGGTATAAGTCGCCATCAGGCCCAAATCTTTGCTTGGTAAGCGATTTCACTTCTTTTTCTTTTAAAATAATCATTTCTTCTCTATTTCTTTTTTTCTCTTCTGGGAGAAGATACTGTTCAGCTTGGTATGTGCGATATAATTTTTCAACTTCTTGTTTTAATATGTCAATTTCTTCTTGCCATTCTATTGAAAAATTATTTAATTCATCTTGAGCAGCACTGAATTCGGGTATGTTTTCTAAAATATAGCGACTATCTACATATGCTACATTTTGTGCTTGAACAAACGAAGATAATAAACTTAAAATAACAATTATTTTTTTCATAATTAGTTAATCTTTTTTAGCAAATTTAATAAATTAAAATTGTTGACCAATTGTAAAATGTGTTTGCCATCCACTTTTTGTATTAGAGCCAGGAATATTGTCAAATCCATGTCCAAAATCTACTCCGAGTATCCCAAACATGGGCATAAAAATTCTTATACCCATTCCCAATGATCTTTTTGTTTCAAAAGGTGTGAATTCGCTTATCTGACTCCATGCATTACCTGCTTCTGCAAAACAAAGTGCATATATAGTAGAATTTGGATTTAAAGAAATTGGATATCGAATTTCGATATTATATTTTCCGTATATTGGTGCGCCATCATTTGCACTTAATGAGCTGTTTGGGTAGCCGCGCAAACCAATAAGTTCACGACCGTCAATAGAGTATCCACTTAATCCATCTCCTCCTACAAAAAATCTTTCAAACGGGGGCAGGCCCAGTTCTTGATTATAAGCTGATAAAAATCCAAATTCAAAATGCGTTTTTAATACTAAATCACCCGCTATTGCATTAAACCAAGTACCTTGAGTTTTTATTTTTTTATATTCTAAAAATCTGAATTTTTCTTGGTCATTCATATTAGCATAGTCCTTATTTGAAAACAATGAATAGGGTGGTGTTAATTCTAAACTAATAGAAAATCTAGAGCCATTTCTAGGGTAGATGGGGTTGAAAATAGAATTTCGATTAATACTAATTGCATAATTAATATTGTTAGAAAAACCATCACTAAAATCAAATAATGAAGTTTGATAATCTTCCAATTTGTAGCGTAAAATATTTAAATTACTTTGTATGCTAAAATAATCATCAGGCCATTTAATACGTTTACCCAAGCCAACACTTCCCCCAACTATTTGCATACTTGAACCCTCTGTGAAAGATTGTACAGATTTCCATAACGCAATTGAAAAAGAATTTGGTTTTTTACCACCTAACCAAGGTTCTTCAAATGAAATACTATAATTTTGATAATAGGAGCCATTGGATTGTGCGCGTAATCTCAATTTTTGTCCGTCTCCTGTTGGTAGTGGATCCCAGGTACTTTTATCAAATATACCTTTTGTTGAAAAATTACTAAAACTTACTCCAAAAGATCCAACAAACATACCATTTCCCCAACCGCCTTGTAACTCAATTTGATCAGCAGGTTTTTCTTCTACAGTATAATGTATGTCAACATTCCCAGTATTAGGGTCGGGAATAGGTTGAACACCTAATGATTCAGGGTTAAAAAACCCTAAACGATTAAATTCTTCTTGTGTTCTAATAATATCAGATCTTTTAAATAATGTGCCGGGTAAAGATCGAATTTCTCTCATTATAATATGATCATTTGTTTTTGTGTTTCCTTCAATCGTCACATTTCTTATCATTGCTTGTTTGCCCTCAACAATTTGCAACTCTAAATCAATAAGATTACCATCTTTCATGGCAATTTCAATTGGATTGATTTGGAAAAACAAATATCCATCATCCATATATAAAGCACTTACATCATCTCCATTTCTACTCATGTTTAACCTTTCATCCAGTCTTGTTTCATCAAATATATCACCTTTTTGAATCCCTAATATTTTAGTGAGTGTTTCGGAGTCATATTTTGTATTTCCTAACCAAGTAATTTCACCAAAGAAATATTGTTTCCCTTCAAAAATGTCTATGTCTATGGTTAATCTATTTTCGTTTGACATGTAGATGGAATCTTTTAACACGATAGCATCCCGATATCCATTTTCTTTATAAAAATTTAAAACCTGCATTAAATCTTCTTCATAATTTTCTTGAATTAGTTTGGAGGAGGAAAAGATATACTTAAGGCCTTTTTCTCGAGTGTTCTTCATTCTCTTTTTTAATTTTCCGGTTTTAATATTGTTATTTCCACTAAAATTAATTGCTTCAATTTTCATTCTTTCATTTTTTGAAATATTAAAATGAAGAATGACTCTATTTATATCCATCGTGTCAGTAATTGAGGAAATTTCACAAGTTGTATTTGAAAATCCTTTTTCAATAAAATATTCTTCTATCTTCTGCCGACTATTAGTGATCAAATTTTGACTAACAGGATTTCCGATCTTTAATTCTATTTTTTTGCGCAAGTCATCTTCTTCCCCTTTTTTTATGCCAGTGAATTTAAACTTTGATAAACGAGGTAGTGTTTTTAAATAAATTTCAAGATTTATTACTTGTTCGTTTTTTTCTACTTTCCAAACTTGTATATCAGCGAAGATATTTTGATTCCATAGAGATTTTATCCCATTTTTTAAATCTTGCCCAGGTAAGATGATTTTTTGTCCAATTGATAGGTTCATTATTTTGAGGACTGAGTTTTTCGATAAATTATGCTCACCAGATAATTCAATATCACCTAAAATATATTGCTTGCCAGAATTTGTTTCTTGTCCAATAACACAAAAAAATGGCATAAATAGTATTAGAAAAAATTTATAAATCTTCATTTTTAATTTGTTCTGTTGTTTTTCCAAACCTTCTTTCTCTTTTTTGGTATTCAAAAATAGCCATATATAACTCTTCTTCATCAAAATCAGGCCATTTTTTTTCACTAAAATATAATTCTGAAAATGCAATTTGCCAAAGTAAAAAATTGCTAATTCTTTTTTCTCCACTTGTGCGAATCAATAATTCAGGGTCAGGTAAGTTGTGAGTTTGTAGCTGCTTGCTAATTAAAGATTCGGTTATATCTATATCTTTTTTTGTTAAAATAATTTTTTTTATTGCCTCAGTAATTTCAAATCTACTGCTGTAACTTAATGCTAACGTTAAAGTTAATCTGGTATTATGTTTGGTTATGTCTTTCATTTTTAATATTGCTTTTTGACATTTTTTAGGTAGGTCTGTAATGGAGCCAATAGTGTTAATTTTAATTTCATTTTTCAAGAAATGACTTTGGTTATTTTCTATTGTGGAAATAAAAAGATTCATTAACATGTTTACTTCCGTTTTTGGTCTTTTCCAATTTTCTTTTGAAAAAGTAAATAATGTTAGATATTCGACATTTAATTTCATTGCACTTTCAACAATTTTCTTTACTACTTTTACACCCTCAATATGTCCAAAAAATCTTTTTTTCCCTTTCTCTTTTGCCCATCTCCCGTTTCCATCCATAATGATTGCAATATGACGAGGAATATTTTGTAAGTCTAATGTTTGATTTAAATTCATTTAATACACAATATTATCACATCCATTATTTCGATCTTTTATACTATATAAAATATTTATTCCAATAAATCCATATTTATCATTATTATATGGATTTCCTCTTTGAAATTTAGATGGTAAGTTATTATTGGATTGATTTGCTAATTCAGAAGCTGTTTGGTTTAGGATAGACTCTTCAACATATGTTGTACTTACGTCATCAATGTAATCAATCCACGTTATTCGCCAACCGATATTAAAAGCTAATGTGATAGAATTATAAATATTGACCTTATATCCCATGCCAATGGGTATTGCCCACCCATTTAAACTATATATTTCTCTACTGGGATATAAGTCGGAGTTTTGCCCCTCCGTTGTAAGCGGTTGCACATTATACCACCTTCCATCATACTTGTTTTGAGGATTAAAATAGAATTTACTAATTCCTGTAAAAATAAAAGAAGTAGTATTATGGTCAGTGTCACGACTTAAATAAGGGTGAAAATTAAATTCTAAAATGAGAGAAAATTCATTAATCTTTGATTTAAAATCAATATTTCTGTTGATGTTAAATTCATCAGTACTCACATTGTCATTGGCTTGTATGGTGCTCTTATTAAATGATAATAGTAACCCAAAATGATAATTAAAATTTCTTTTAAAATTTAATCCTATTACAGGTTTTGTATTAAGTATACTATATTCAGCATTTTGATAGCCAACATCGCCATGAAACAGAGAACCTCCTGCAAATAATCCAATTTCATTAGTTTGACTGATCAGGGGAGCTGATATAATCAACGATAAAGTTAGAGCTATTATTGTCGGATTTTTAATTTTCATAATTTCTAGTGTCTAGGCCCCAGAGCAGTTTTTCTCTTAGTGTTTTTGAATAGCTTGTTGATTTTAATTCTAATAGATTAATACTGAATTTCGCCTTTTTTATTGTAATAGATTGGTTTTTATTTACGTATTGATTACGAGAATCCATAGATAATAAAAACTTATTTTCAGTATTATTAATTATTTCTATTTTAATAATATGTTCGTCAGATACAATTAAGGGTCTAACATTTAAGTTGTGAGGAGCAATAGGGGTGATGATAAAATTTTTAGATTTGGGCATCACAATTGGACCTCCGCAACTTAATGAATATCCGGTTGATCCAGTTGGTGTGGATATAATTAAGCCATCTGCCCAATACGTATTCAGGTATTCATTATTTAATAATACTTTGATTTTTATCATCGATGTATTTTCTTTTGATGAAACTGAGATTTCATTTAGCGCAAATGGAAATTTTATTTTGGTGTTGTCAACCTTCATTTCCAACAATGCACGCGCACTTACAGTATATTCTTTCTTTTTCAACTTCTTGATTAAACTAGATAACTCATATTTTGAAATGGTCGCCAAAAAACCTAAGCGCCCAGTATTAATTCCAACAATAGGGATATTTGTTTTTTTGACGATTGTTGTCGCATTTAATATTGTGCCATCACCACCAAAACAAACTAAATAGTCTATTTTTTGCCGCAATTTACCTAAGGAAGATATCGTTTTTACTGACTTATTATTGTCTTTGATGAGGCTTTTTTTAAGTAATTTATAAAACATATCTGTGTATATAACATCAATGTTTTCAGCTGTGGCTGCATTGATAAATTTAATTATTTCCTCTCCTACTTCTTTCGAGAATTTTTTTCCATGTAATAAAAATATCATAGACTAAGGATTCAAATATTTTATAAAAGATTCAAAGCGATTATTTAGGTTTTCAGACCTGGATGTTTCTAAGAAACTATTTGTGATAACATAATCATATCGTTCGAGTGTTTGTGTAATTGCTTTAGTATTGTTAGATATAATTAATAAATGAAGATATAATTTTTCTTTAATTGTTTCATGCCACAATGTTATAATTTTTCCACTGTTTTCTTCGATGAGTCTAGATATTTCATGAATGCTATAATTCTTCTGATTTACCGAAAGTACAATAATATTAGTTGCTTGTGTCATCACACTATTTTGTCCCATCTTTTTTAGGATATCTATTGCTGATATATAACCTACATATTGGAAGTTTTTATTAATAACTGGTAGTATTGAGATTTGATTTTCAGATATGATTTTTATGGACTCAAAAATATGTGATTCCATAAATGCAAATATATTTTTAAATTCCCTTTGTGCAAATTGTAATGATTGCTGGATGTTCTCCATGTTTAATATACTATCTTCTTCTATGACACCAAGATATTTGTTGTCAACATCTACCACGGGCATGATGTGAGTTTTATATTCGTCCATTGAGGCTAATATATTAATGGCAACATCTTCAATATGCGATGGAGCAATATCTTTTTTTATAATATCAATTATCATTATGTGAATAAATAAATATATTAGCAAACTTACTATTTTTAGATTTATAATCCTTTTAAATAATTATTTATGACAAAGCTTAGTGTTAATGTAAATAAAATTGCTACGTTAAGAAATGCCAGAGGCAACAACATTCCAAACTTAGAAATGGTTACAAAGTCGATTATTGATTTTGGTGCTGATGGAATTACTATGCATCCACGTCCAGATGAACGACATATTAAGTATCAAGATGTGTTTGATTTGGCTTCTATTATAAAAGAAAAAGTAGAATTTAATATTGAAGGATTTCCGTCAGATCGATTTATGAGTATGGTGTTAGAAGTGAAGCCGCATCAAGTAACTTTGGTGCCAGACAAAGAAGATGTGCTTACATCTTTAAATGGTTGGGATACTATTAAACATAAGATCTTTTTGAAAGATATTATAAAAGATTTACAAAATAGTGGCATAAGAAGTTCAGTGTTTATACACCCAGAAATAGAGATGGTAGAGGGAGCATCTTTTGTGAATGCTGATCGAATAGAATTATTTACTGGTTTATATGCAGATTCCAAAAATTCGATTGCCAATTATGTAGAATGTAGTAAGCAAGCAAATTTAATGAGTATGGGTGTTAATGCTGGCCATGATTTAGATTCTGAAAATTTAGATTTCTTTATTAAGAATATGCCTTTTTTGGATGAAGTTTCAATAGGCCATGGATTAATTTCAGAATCCTTATTCTTGGGTTTGGAAAATACTATTAATGTGTATAAAAGCATATTACAATGATGTTGTCATCTACTGTGATGGGGCAGGGCCCTGTTATCATTATACTTCATGGTCTTTTTGGTGAAGGTAAAAATTGGTTAAGTATAGCTAAAGCCATATCAAGCTCTTTCGAAGTTCATTTATTGGATCAAAGAAATCATGGGAATTCGTTTCACAGTATAGAGCAGGATTATCAATTGATGGCATCAGATTTAAATAAATATGTAAAAAATAAAAATATTAGTAATTTTTTTCTTTTTGGGCACTCTATGGGGGGTAAAGTAGCAATGGAGTTCTCATTATTTTATCCTGAAAAAGTAGATAAATTAATTATTGTAGATATTGCCCCGAAATTATATAAAGAAAATTATGAAAATATTTTTGATGGCATCAAAAATGTTTTATTAAAAGCAGAATCGAGAAAACAAGCTCAAGCAATATTAACTGATTATACTTGTGATATAGTTTTGACAAATTTTCTTTTAAAGAGTTTGTTTTTTGTCGATACTAAGCCCAAATTAAAATTTAACCATTCTGCTATTAAAGAGAATATTCAAAATTTGTTAATGTCACCGAAGTATAATACTTTTTTTGGCGGTCCCACATATTTTATACGTGGAGAAAAATCAAATTATATAACAAAAAAGGACATTCCATATATTAATGAATTATTTCATAATAACAATGTCATAACAATCCCCAACGCAGGACATTGGCCTCACTTTGATCAGAAAGAAAAATTTATAGATTGTCTTAAGCAAGTTCTTTCGCAGTAAGCGATTATTTAATAATTAAAGGAGCTGTTTCAACATTATTAATTTTTAAATAATAGAATCCTGGTGTTTTTATATTAAGAGTATGTGTGCCATCACCTATTTCTTGTGATAGAATTAATTCTCCATTCACATTATAAATAGATAGATCATTGCTTTGATTATATAATTCAAGATTAAAATATCCATTATTTGGGTTTGGATATAAACTAAAATTATATTCATGTTCATGAATGTCTTCGACCCAGAATTCGTTGCTACAATCTATACTATATGTTAAGTTTGTTCCAATATTTCCATTTATATCAGACATTTCGGATATAATTAATCCCATAGTAGGATCTAATACTTCACTCAGTGTAAGTGTAATTTTTGTAGGATCAAATATATCAGCGGCTATATTTTGTATTGTAGCATTTGTAATTAAAAAATTATTAATGTTTAAAAAATTAGGATTAATATCTTCATTAAAATATAGGTATACATAATAATTTTCTCCGACCATATAGCAGGTGTGTGTTAACACGTATGGCGCAGTTGTGTCAGGACCACTTTCTACATCAGAAGGAATTCTTAAATCAACTTTCCATTCATTAAATGTAGATGTAACAATACCAGTTATGTTGTAGGTTTCACCAATTTGTGGATCGAATTCATATCCATCGGGGGTATTATGTATACCACATGAGCCAGTGCCGTCATCTACTTGCCATACTCCAAACCCACCAGGTAATGAGGTGCATTCTACATTTTCCATTCGAATCAGTACTCCTTCATATTGTTCTGTTAATGCCTCTCCAGTATTTACTAATATTGGTTCAGGTAGTGGATTATTATTACTAATAATATAAATATTTTCTGGTTGATAAAATTCTGTTACACCTGCTCCCCCACATGTAGCGCAATTACATGGTGATCCATTCCAACAAAATTCACTGATCTCACCAGATACAATAACACTATCCCCCATGCTGGGTAGAGCTTCACCGCTATATATATATATACCAGACCATGGTTCTGACCCATCTTGTATGTAAAAACTGTTTGCAAATGCACCAGTTACAATCCCTGTTGTATTTACTGTTTGTCCTTCATAAGGAGAATAATCTGTTTGTCCTTGGATTTCACTAATAGTTGTTATTACACCTTCAAATGGAAAGGGTGGAATAATCTCAGATCCAAAAAAAGTTTGTGAAGCCTCGTCACATATTATAGCAGATATTGAATAACAAAACATAGTATTATAAGATTGTTCTGGGATTTCACATGTATAATCGCCATTCTCATTTAAGGTCATTTCAATATTATTAGATAGATCAAACCAACTATTGCCATAATTTAACGTAACAGTTACAACAGGGCAGTCAATTTGACTTGTAACATTTGCAGTTATTGTAAAGTTTTCACCTCCATTAATTGGATTGGGAGTTTGCACGTTATCAATTTGAATAGGGTTTGCATTAGCACCATTATAAATAATATCTACAAATTCTGGATAGTCAATAAATGGGTTTCTGTTTCCTTGCCATTCATAAATAACATCATTTCTTCTTTTTTCAAAAGCATCTGGTGGATCTAGTTCGTGCCATTCTAATAAAGTAGATAAAACTCCGATTTGTGGATTTGGATATGTTGTTAAGCCATCAACAGGAACTAGATTTGGTTCATTGGCACCTCCCTCATATCTAACATCCATATATAAAATCATTCTTGCAACATCTCCCTTCACCTCATCTCTAGGTTCAAATGTAGATGATGTAGTTAAACATGAAGTTGTAATTGTGCCATTAAGAACAACTTCACCACCATTGTCAAAATCTTTTTCTCCTCTAATGGTATTTATGCTTGCGTCAACAGGTTTTAAATTATGAGCATCAGTATATAGAGGAACTTCAAAAGGATCTCCTGCATCAAAATCACCGTGTGATTTAGGCCAAACGTGTTCTCTGTTCCAGAAATCAGGTTCGAAATTTGAGGAAAAATCAAATTTATCGATAGAATTGCCGGTATATACTAGAATAATATTGGATGGATTATTGGGGTCTTCATCTGAATCTCTCAAAATACTTTTTGTTGTGGTATATGAGAAGTAAGTATGATCTTTTATTATGTTGTGTAATTCATCTTTTAATTCTTCCCCCTCCAGTCCACTGCAAGTTTCATAATAATTATTTGATTGTGCAGTCACTAAGTAACTGATAAACATAAGTATATATAGTATGTAGTTTTTCATAATTATTAAAATTTATATTCAATTGAAGTGATGAGTTTTCTTCCCATCCCAAAAAATACAGATGCTGATGCTGGACCTGAATTCATTGGTGCATCTTCTACGTAACTAGAATTATTTTGTGCATCACTTATATATGTTGTGTTAAATAAATTTAAAATATTCAATTTAAAATTTAAACTACTATTTTCAAAATATATAGTATTACCCATATGTAAACTAAATAAAGTATATCCAGGGAATAAATCAGGGCTTGCTCCATATATCATCCATACTTCTTTATCTTCATTTAAAGTAAATGGATCATAGTCAGAAAAGAATCGATCAAAATAAATTCCTTTTAA
>NZWM01000037.1 GCA_002698365.1 Flavobacteriales bacterium
CATTTAAAGTCATAAAAGTTATTTTTTTTTGGGAATACGAATATACGATTATTTCTCTAAAGAGACACAGAGGATAACCTCCTCTATAACATTGTCTTGTATTTTAATAATTTTAAATTCATAATTATTAAATCGGATAACTTCCTGATTTTTAGGGATACGAGCAATCTTATGGACTATAAGCCCATTAAGTGTATCATATTCTTCAGATTCTGGAAAATCAAACAAATACTCCTTATTTAATTCATCTATTTTATGTTTGCCTAATAAATGATATTTGTTTTCGCCTATTTGCTGTCCTAAAAAACTGCTGGCATCATGTTCATCTTCAATTTCACCAACCAATTCCTCTAGAATATCTTCTACACATATTAAACCTGATGTTCCACCATATTCATCTACAACTAAAGCTACACTACGTCTATCTTTCAACAATTTATCAAGAGCTTTCTGTGCTAGTAAACTTTCTGGCAATAAAGAAATAGGCAATAAAATATCTTGGATATTTTTTGGATTCTTAAACATTTCATGTGAGTGTACATATGCTATGACATTATCGAGATTTTCTTTATAAACCAAAATTTTAGAATGTCCTGTCTTAATAAACTTACTTCGAAGATTAAGAATAGTATCATTTATACTAATGCCTACTATATCAGTTCTAGGAACCATACAGTCACGCACTTTAATATTAGAAAAATCTAATGCGTTTTGCAATATTTCTACTTCAGGATCAATTTCTTGCATGCTCTGTTTAGTAATTAGATTATGTTCTTCTAAATACTGATCTAAATCAATCCGATTAAAAACAAGTTTTTCAGAAATAGAATTAGATGTAAAAAATAATTTAATTAACAACGTGGATATTCCATTAACAAACAAAGAAAAAGGATATAATATTGTGACAATAAACACTGTGGGCAATGCAAAAAAACTTAATAATTTATTAGGGAATAACGAGAAAACAACTTTAGGTAAAAACTCTGCAACTAAAAGGACAAAAAAAGTAGATACACTAACTTGAATCAATAATACAAAAATATCGATACTAGTAACATATTTTTGAATTACTGGGTCTAATAAAAGAGCCATATAAATACCATACATTACAAGAGCAATATTATTACCAATTAACATTGCAACAATAAAATTACTTGGTTTTTCTGTAAATTTGGAAACAATTTTATTATTTAGTGTTCCTTGTTCTTTATCTAAAAATATTTTTAATTTGTTAGCCGATACAAAAGCAATTTCCATGCCAGAAAAAAATGCCGAAAAAAGTAAACTAATTAATATAATGATATATTCCGTTTCCATGTTAATATCATAAATAAATTGTACCTGTTATATTAGAAAGAGAATATGTGGAAAAATACTGATCTGATGTAAAACCAAAGCCCATAATAATTTGATTCTGTGTATGTAATGTAACAAAATCATCTGTATATATTTTTTTTAATTCCTTGTTCCAAAAAAGCTTTTCAGTAACTAATTCTTCTTGATTTAAATTATTTAAAATAACATTTTTTCTAACCTCTACAAGCTGTTGATCTTTATTCTGAACAGCAAAATCTGCAGATATAGTGGCAATTGTATCTAATGATTGATTATATACAAAAACCTTAATTCCCTTTTCAAAAATACTCTTTTCTTCTGGGGAAGTAATTATTTCTATCTCTGGCGCAATTAATTGAAATTCTAGATTTCCTTTTAAATAATAATTTATCTGTATATCACTACCATGGTCGTTAATGGAGTTATTAGGATACGAAGCGTCAATATCTTTTATATTATTAATACAGCCTATAGAAATCAGTAATAGAAAAATAAAAAAACATCTCATACAAGAAATTTAATTTTTATAATACGGGTTCTGAACTACTTCCTGATACCAACAATTAATTGTATATGTTTTTTTATCAAGTCCAATAATTTGAAAAGTTGATGTTTTATCTGGCATTTGATCAGTATATGTTTTTATTTTTTTGTTTGCATCGGCTGCAAATGAAGGATCTAGTCTTTTAGCATGTTGATACTTTTCAATTGCTGCCCAATATCCTACTCGTTTTGTAAATTCATCATTCTGTGTGTCACCTGTATTTTCACCACAACTTCTAGATGTTTTTGCATATAAGTCACCAATTAACATGTAGGGTTTTCCCCAACTTGATCTTAACCGATTTGCATCTAATGCATATTTTTTCGCTGTTTTATATTGATCCATTGCAGCATAGGTACTTGCTAAATAATATAAATAATCCGCTTTTTTAATATTATCTGTCTCACCATCTACAGCTTGAGTAAAGTAAATATTTGCTTGACTATAGTTTTCTTGTCTTACTGATAAAACTCCCATATAAAATGCAGATCTTGGAGTAGGGTTTGATTCATATAATTTTCCTGCAATTTGAAAATAAATATTACTATCTGTACAATCTTTCTTTTTTAATAATTGTGCGGCTCTTTCTAACCAATTAAAATCTTCTTGATTAATTTGAAATTTATCTGTGTATAATTGCACTAATTTTTCGCATGTAACATGAGGTGCTAAAATTTTCTCCATATTAGCACGAACATCGCCCAAAGTTTTCAACTCTTTGATATTATTTTTTAACTTTCTTTCTTCTTTGGAAGTTAGATTCTCTTTAGAATTTAAATCAAAGTTTTTTTGATTAATATCCGCCTCTTTATAATCAATAACAGTAGACAAATCCGAGAACAAATCTATTAATTCTTCTTTTGATAATAATTTATTTGATGTCAATTTTGCCCCTGCCTGAAAATAATAATTTAATGCACGAGCTTGTGTCTTAGCTTGATCTAAAATAAATGATTCTTTTAATATTTCATATGCTTTCTGAACACTAGACATATCAGACTTCCGATTTCTATACAACTCCGCCCCCTGCATCCCTAACACCATTCCTTCCTGACCTGGATAATAATAATTTCTGTGATTATAAACTTGAAGTAAATCATCTATTAAACCTTCTTTTTGTACACTATCTAATTCGTTTTTAATAAAATTTTTATACATCGTTGCACCGTGTATATATATATTTTTTGTTCTTTTAGGTGCATTAATAAATAAATATAACCACGAGTCAAAAGCAGATTCATAACTCTTTTGTTTATAAAATTCTGTATATATAGATAAGTGTTCTTCACACCTCATAGTATCTACTCCATATTTGCTAATCGAAGCAGATAATTTCTGTACTTCTGAAAGCCTCATTTTTTCTTGTCCCAAGAAAATAATCGGAGTAATTAATATCATTAACAATAATTTTTTCATTTAATCAATTTTTCGTTTTTTAAACCATTTTTCATTTAATGTCATCGATAAATAAAATGTGAAATAATTCTCCACTATTAAATTATCTCCAGAGTAGCCTCTGTGTCCATATCTAACTCCTATGTTAGCCTTAGAAGACACTCTATTCATTGGTAAAGCAAGACCCGCACTAACAGCAATATCTTTTAATAAAGATAATTCGCTATTTAATCCCGTAGCATTAGCTAAATCTAAATAACCGAATCCATATGAACACCCAAATTTATACTCAACTCTATTAAAATAATTATGAATATCCTCTTTATTAGGAATAAATTGTGCGCCAAAAATAATTTCACTTTTATCTTCCATATAAGAACCTATATTGGTGCTCTGCCAATTAGTATAATTATAATCTAGGCCAACTAACCACTGTTCACTTGATTCAATTGAAAGACCAATACCATAAGAAAATGGCATCGTAATATAAGCCTGATCACCCGTTACATATAAAATAGTATCAATAAAAGATTCGTATCCACCAGAAGTAATATATGTGTGTTGAAATACATTAGTAGCAGATTCAAAATTTGTTTTTGGGGTAAATGTTGTTCCTAAATTAAATATATAGTCGTTCCGCGTATAATTGAATAACAATCCAAGTTCAAAATTAAAATCATTAATCATTTTTGACTCCTGTTCTCTAAAATCAATTGATGAATTTGCAGTAGAAATAGTGGTTGTTTTATCCATTTTTCCGAAAAAATAACTCCAATTACTACCAATAGAAATATTCATATTATCTGTTTTTCTTAAGGACCAAGAAGCCCCAATTATAAACTTATTTAATCCACCTGCACCACTATAAGTATAATCTACTAAGCCGATTTCATCATGATTTAAAACCTGACTTTTAACACTATATCCTACACTACTATATGGCAACAATCCTATTGTAAAACCAATTTTTTCAGAAATTGGAAAGCCTAATCCGATATTAGATAAACTGGTAACAAAATTTTTTTGATGTAAATTATCTTGCGACATATTAAAAAAAGACGACTGCAACCCTAATTCAAAACTGGTTTGATTCAAAAATGAATATGTCGCAGGGTTTTTATAATTTATAGAATAGTGATCACTAACACTTATACTTAGTCCACCCATCGACATATTTGAAATACTATTGCAATTATGTAATTGCCCCAAACCAAAAGATGAATATGGTGAATACGTATTAATTTGACCTTTGATATTAAAAAAAGGCAATAATATTAAACAAAATAAGATTTTAAGTTTCTTCATTACATGCAATAATATAATTTAAACCCTCCATTAACAAATAAGGGTCAAAAAAATTTATATTTTTTATTCTATTTTTTAGCATCATCATATCGCCTCCAGTTGTAATAACTGTAACATTAGCATAACGAGATTTATATTTTTCTATTACATTTTTTATTTCAAATAAAAAAGAATCTCTCACACCAATCAACATAGAGTCCCGAGTTGTCATGCCTATAACATCACTAGTCTCCTGAAAACTGATATTGGGCAATCTATGAGTATAGGAATGTAACGCAGCTAATCGCATTGTCAATCCTAAGCTAATTTGTCCACCAACATATACATTATCCACAATAATATCATATGTAATACAGGTGCCTAAATCTATGATTAGTTTAACGCCTGAATACTTAGCAACAGCACCAGCAGCTAAGGCTATGCGATCTGGCCCTAATGTGTTTTTTGTTTTATATTGGATTTCTACAGGCAACTTGGATAAATCGTGGACTAATATATATTTAATGTTTGATTTCAAACAATATTTATAAATATAGTCTACATCCTCTCCCGTGTTTGAAACACATATAGTTTTTAACATCGAATATTTGGATAAAATATTTTGAAAATACTCATTAGAAAATACCTTGGCTGAATTATATTCAATCATTTTTTTATTTCGAAAAACAGCCCACTTAATCTTTGTGTTACCGATGTCTATAACTAGATTCATCTAAATTTAGAATATATAATATTGCAAATTTATGAAATGATAATTTATGTTTGTTAATAAATAGATATTATATTTGCACACTTATGATTGGTGCTATAGCTCAGTTGGTAGAGCAAAGGACTGAAAATCCTTGTGTCCCTGGTTCGAATCCTGGTAGCACCACCAAATAAAAACCCACTCAGTTGAGTGGGTTTTTTGATTATATCTTATTCTTTTTTTGTTATCGATGAACCAATTCAGTTTCACTTTCAATAATAGGTTAAATATCTAACTAGTTTTTGGGGGAAATGATTTTAACAAAGAAATCATAAATGCTAGAAAGGATACTATTAATGCTGGCATCAAAACTTTAAGAACTAAAGTTTCATGATTTTCAAGGTCCTGCGCTTCTAGTGCATCCATTCTCCAAATAAATGCTCTATACATTATACAAAATGTATACCCCCAAGCACCACACAACAATCCTATGCCTTTTTTTAATCTTAAGTTTGTAATTCCTGCAAATAATAATAAGAATACACTTATATAATCTGCTGTCAGATTAAGGTTAGATTGGTCATATGAAATGTGATACCAAGTTTCATAAATAAAATAGATAAGACCCAAAACTATTGCTAACCAACTTAAAAAGTTATTCATATCCTTATAATAAAAAAATAGATGACTGAATCAGGGTTTTAAATTAGATATCAATAATTGATAGTGTAATTTTGTTCATGCATCAAACTTACGTAATAATTTTCTAAAAAAATGCGAAACTGAGACTGAAAGGCTCACATTTATAACCCCAACATAATGTTAGGTTTTTTTTTTGTATGATTGGATTTTATTATCTTATCTATTAAGATCTAAATTGATTAATAAATAGAATACTTATGAACGAAATTATATGCCCAAAATGTAGTACAGCATTTAAAGTAGATCCAGCTGGATTTTCAGCTATTTTAAAACAGGTTCGAGATCATCAGTTTAAACAAGAAGTTGACAATAGAATTCATTTACTGAAAAAAGGAACAGAATCGGATATTAAACGTGTAATTGCCGAAACAAAAAGTGAATTACAAGAAGAATTATCTAAAAAAGAAAAAAAAATATCCGAATTACAATCGGAAATAGAAAAAGTTCATCTTCAAAAGAAGTTAGAGATTTCTGAGGCAATTCAAGGAGTTGAAAAAGAGAAAAATACGCTTCGAAACCAGTTAGTTTTAAAAGAAAAAGAAATGGCTCTATCTGCTAACTCTATCAAAGAGGAAATGACTAATAAAATAAAACTTAAAGATGATTCTATCAAATTAAAAGAAGAAGAGATAAGCAGATTGAAAGATTTTAAACAAAAATTATCCACAAAATTATTAGGTGAAACTCTAGAACAACATTGTGAAGTAGAATTTAATAAATTGCGAACTACTGCATTCCCAAACGCTTATTTTGAAAAAGACAATGATTCTTCAGAAGGAACAAAAGGAGATTATATTTTTAAAGAAGAAGACAATTATGGAAATGAAATTATTTCAATAATGTTTGAAATGAAAAATGAGAATGATGAAACTATAAATAAAAAGAAAAATAGTGAATTCTTTAGTAAACTAGATAAAGATAGAACAAAAAAGAATTGTGAATACGCAATACTGGTAACTCAATTAGAATCAAGTTCTGAACTTTATAATCAAGGAATTGTGGATGTTTCATATAAATATGAAAAGATGTTTGTAATAAGACCACAATTTTTCATACCAATGATTACATTATTACGAAATGCAGCTATGAAATCATTAGCTGAAAAAGCAGAATTAACAAGAATAAAAGAACAAAATATTGACATTACAAACTTTGAAGACAAACTAAATGAGTTTAGAGATAAATTTTCGAAAAACTTTATTTCTGCATCAAATAATTTCATGAAAGCCATTGATGAGATTGATAAATCCATAAAAAGAATGGAAGCGGTAAAATCAGCATTACTTACAACCGAAAGGCAATTTCGGCTAGCTAATGACAAAGCTGATGATTTAACAATTAAAAAACTGACAAGAGGGAACCCTACAATGATGGAGAAGTTTAATAATCTTAAAAAGAATTCTAAATAAATTAAAAGCATTTTAGTAGAAAAACGTGATCATATGTTATGAAGATTTTATGTCTAATTTTAATATTTTTTTTAAATATGGTAAATACTGAACAAAAAAACTATGCATATTTTGGGGGGGGGTGTTTTTGGTGTATTGAAGCTGCATTTGAAAATTTAAATGGAGTTATAAATGTTACTAGTGGCTATAGTGGTGGAGATGAATCAACTGCTAACTATAAAGATGTTAGTAGTGGTACTACAAAACATGCTGAGATATGTGAAATTAAATATGATCCTGATATAATAACATTTAACACATTACTGGAAGTGTTTTTTTTAGCACATGATCCAACAACATTAAATAGACAAGGTAATGATGTTGGACCTCATTATAGATCAATAATTTTTTATTGCAATAAAACTCAAAAACAAGAAAGTGAAAATTTTATCGAAAAATTAGAAAAACTTGAAATTTATAATAATATAATTACTGAGCTCGTTCCATTACAAGATTTTTATCCTGCTGAAGATTACCATCAAAATTATTTTACTTTAAATCCCAATCAAGCATATTGTACTTTTGTAATTAATCCAAAAATTAAAAAATTAAAAAATGCATTAAAAAAATATTATTTGGATTAATTATACATCTTATGGAAGTATGCTAAAGTACATTGAATTACCTCCTGCAAATAAGCCAATACCATTCTGCACATTTGAAAAAACAGGAACTGGCTCTGTCCCAAATGGACTAATAAATTGGTCCCTATTCAGTTCAATTGAATTAAAATAATTATATGCTTCTTCACTAAAAGAGGTGAGTTGTAAAAACAAACTATCACCATATTCTATCCCCGCCAATTTATATTCCATATCAAATGAAATTTCTTTTTCTTGTCCATTAAATAAATTATCATTAAAAAGAGCTGTGCGACCACTAAAAGTATATCCATCCCAAGGAATACCTTGCGATAAAGACGGATCATTTGAATATAATATTAATGGATAGCTTTTTCGAATGAATTCATAATCAGAACCATCTTCTTCCCACTGTTCTCCTTCTGTCTGCAAGAACAGTCGTATTCTATAATAGTTATTTTGATTAGGATTATCTTGAAAAACTACATTTAAGGTAGCATTATATATGCTGGTGTCAGTGGCATTATCTATAATATTAAAATCAATCAATTCTATATTGTTAGGAATCATAGTTGTTGCATATACAGATTCATAATCGTAATGACTCACATCAATTGAATAAGTGGATCCTGCTTTTGGATTCATCTCATATGTATAATATGAAATCTCTTCTGTATTAATTCCACCATACCAGTTATCTTCTAGAATCATAAATGTATCTACATGATTAGAGTCTAAAATCATTTCTCCTAGCAATACATTGTCTTCATATAATAATACATTTGCATCTAATACACATCCTGGAATAGGATGGTTAGAAAATGCTCCTTGTGAAGAAGAAATAAAAACAGATGGAACAGAATCTGTATCTAACATACCGTTAACAACTAACATTGAAGTATGTGCTGGTATATTTAAATCAACAACTTTTTCACAACTAAATAACAACAAACAAATAATAATTATTTTTTTCATAATTTAAAATCTTACACTATATGTTAATGATGGAATTATTGGAAATAATGACACCTGCCTTGCAACAGTTTGATTAGAATCCTCATCTAAATACACAAAAAATGGGTTCTGTCGATTATATACATTATAAACAGATAATGAAATAGTTCTATCGTAATTCTCTTTTTGTTTATTAAAATTCACTCCCACATCTAATCGATGATATGAATTCATACGAGTAGAATTTCTATCACCATAATAATCAACGACCTCTATATATGTGCCTTCTACAGGCAACCCCCAATAGGTTGCTTGTGGAAAAGTAATTGCATTTCCTGTACCATAAACCCAAGTTAATCCAAAATCTATTTTATCATTAAACTTATGAGATAACACTATGGATATATCATGACGACGATCATATTTATATGGATACCAATTAGCAAAATTAATATGATCAAATTTTCTATCAGTCCATGATAGAGTATAGCCAATCCACCCAGTAGTTTTGCCTTTTGTTTTTTGAAAAAACAATTCTAAACCATAAGACCTACCCTCTCCCTCAGTCTCAATAGAGGACTCCCAGCTTTGAGCATCAAAAAAAGATGCACCTTCTTTATATGCAATGAGATTATCCATTTTTTTATAGTAACCTTCTAAACTAGATTCTAATAAACCATTAAAAAAATTAGTGTTAATAGAAAAAGCTACTTGTCTTGATTGTTGTGGAGCAACACTATCAGTAGCAGGGACCCAAATATCAGTAGGCAATCCTACAGATGAATTTGTTAATAGATGTAAATTTTGTTGCATCTGTGCATACGAACATTTCAAAGACCATTTTTCATTAATTAAGTATCTGCCTGAAAAACGAGGTTGTAATTTAGAATAGTTTTTCTGTTTAATGGAAAAAATCGAGAGATGAGAGCCGATATTTACATTGAGTCTTGCATTAATTTGAATTTCATCTTCAATATAAAAAAAACTATCATGAGCCTGAAGATCTTGTGAAAACTTGAAAATCGTATCAATATCTATGGGTTCAAAAGTAGCATTAGGATATTCAAAATCTAAGTGAAGTTGCCCCGGAAAAAAATCATGATATGTATATGATGTTCCAAATTTAATAGCATGCTGTGAATTAGCGGAATATTCAAAATCTATCTTGGCTCCAAAATCTCTTACACCTGAAATATATCCAAATGCAAAATTATAATCTCCTGAATTAAATCCTTGATCTATATCAAAAGCATAGCGACTATATGTAAGTGTAGTATTAGAAAACAACCTATCATTAAATAAATGATTCCACCTAAAAGTAGCTGTTTTATTACCCCACCCTAATCCAAAATCAAATTCATCTCTATCATCTAAATTCTGTAGCCCGCCACCATCATTAAAATTTAAATTAAATATATCATCACCAAAATATCCGCTCAAATAAATTCTATCTCTATTAGATATTCTATAATTTAACTTTGCATTTAAATCGTAAAAATAATATCCTCCAGAAGCACCGGAATCTTGGGGTTGTAACGCATTTAATAGTACATCTGCATATGTTCTTCTTGCTGAAATAATATAAGACACCTTATCTTTGACAATTGGTGATTCTAATGTTAATTTAGAAGAAATAAGGCCTAAACTAGCCTGACCTTGAAATTCTTTCATATTCCCTTCTTTCATGTCAATTTCTAATATAGATGATAGTCGTCCACCAAATCTTGCGGGGAATCCACCTTTGGTAAGTTTTACGTTTTTAATTGCATCAATATTAAAAACCGAAAAGAATCCAAACAAATGAGATGAATTATAAACAGGTACACCATCTAATAAGATAAGATTTTGGTCTGGCCCCCCACCTCTAACATAAAAACCTGAAGCTCCTTCATTCCCGGATTGAACACCCGGTAATAATTGTATTGATTTCAAAACATCTATTTCACCCAAAAAAGCTGGAATTGATTTGATTTGTGAAACGGGAACTTGAATAACCGATGTTTCCGTTGTTTGTACTTGTGAAAGCTGATCATTTAAAGTTATTTCATCAATAAGTTGGGTTTCAGGCTGTAATAAAACATTGAATTCTATATTTTTATTAAGATTAATCTTTTTCCTATAATTACTATAGCCAACAAATGAAAAAATGATTTCAAATTCTCCCTCTGTAAGAGTTAAGCTATAAAAACCAAAATTATTAGTAGTGGTTCCTAGTTTTAAACTATCTGAATATGTATTAACCCCTATTAAACTCTCGCCACTAATACTATCTGAGACAAAACCACTAATTGTAAAAAAACGTGTTTCAGAAGATTGAGAAAAACTGAAATGAGCAATTAAAATCATCAAATAAAACAATGTGTTTTTCATATGCATTTTTTAATATCCAAATAATTGCTCTAAGCTTAATTCTTCATAATTTCCAATCTGCTTCAATGCATCTTTATCTACCCACTTCGAGTCCCCAATAACTAAAAATGTGTAGTTTTTATCTTTTATATTTTGATTGAAAAATAATTTTAAATCACTTAAAGTTAACATATTTATGTCTTGATAAATATCTTTATTTATATCATAATCAATGCCTGTTTTTTTAGCATCAAGGTATCTCCAAAAAATACTAGATTTTTTGGTTCTTGATGTTTCTATTTTCTTAAGTGCTGCGACTTTTGCATCATTAAACTGCCCTTCTGACTCAGGCATATTATTCATTAATTCTAATAATGCTAATGTAGCTTCATTCAATTTATCCACCTGGGTTCCTAAATAAGCTGTGACATAATGTGATTTATCTAATTGCTTTGGAGTAGAGAAATATGATCTCGCCGAATATGCTAAAGCCTTTGATTCTCTAATTTCTTGAAATACTATTGACGATAAACCACTGCCAAAATATTCATTAAATAATCTTGCCGGTGCAATTAATTCTTTTTTATAATTAGGTCCTTTTGAAATCATAGAAATTTCTGATTGAACCATATCATAATCTGAAAAATAAACAACATTCCCTTGATTATCTAATTCTAAGAATTTTTTAGGGGGAATCACTGGGCTTAAATCTTCAGCTATAACGCGATGCTCTTTTAATAAATTCTGAATATCCACAATATTTTTTCGACCATAATAATATATATAATGCTCAAAAGATCCGAGTGCTTTAATTTTATCGACTAATTTTTGAACATCTAACTTTTTCAACTCTTCTTTACTTAATATGTATTTACGTGGAGAATCCTTGCCATATTTTGCATAATCTCTCATGGCCGATTGTATGCTGCGTTTCGATTTTTTGTTATCTGATCTCTTGCGAAAAATGTCTTGTATCATATTATCATATGCAATTTGATCGGGCTGCACATTTGTTAATATATGTTCGAAAATTTTAAGTCCCTTTTCAAGTGATTCTTCTAAACCAGACAAACTAACATACACTCTCTCATTAGCAACATATACATTATAATTTAATCCCAACTTAAATAACTCTTGTTCAATCTCTTCTGCTGTATATACATCCGTCCCCAGGTACTCTAAGTACCTGATGGCTAAAGATAATTCCTTGTCACTAAATTTACCCATTTCAAATATATAGCTTAAAGAAAACACTTCATTTGTTGTATTTCGCACATAATAACCAGGAATATTTTTATTAAAAGAAAATGTTTTTATGTCTTGTTTATAATCATTAAAAACAGGTTTTAATCTTTTTGACTCCAGCTTGTTAAATTTCATTGCAAAAGATGAAACCGTATCACGGTTTAAAGGGACAGTAGTAATTTTAGGTTTTTGAACCTTAATACTATTCGGAGTGCCATTTAATTTGTTCACAACAACATAATTGTCAACAAAATACTTTCGCGCAAAGTTCACAACATCTTGCTTCGTAACTTTACCTAATTTTTTATTTGTATTAACGACATCTTTCCAAGGCTGATCCAAAATAAATGCATTAGTCATTTTACTAACTCTATAATAATTATACTCATTTCTAATTTGATCATTTAATTTATTATTTTTTATCACTGCAGCCATCATCCAATCTTCGAATTCACCAGATTTAATTTTATCTAATTGTGATAATAAAAGTCGTCTAACCTCTTCTAAATTTTGCCCCTCTCTAGGTTCGCCATTAAGTATGAAATATGAATAGTCTTTGAACATCATATAATCAGATGAGCCACTTAATATTTTCTGAGATTTTACCAAATTTAAATCTATTAAACCCGCCTTTCCATTAGATAACAATTGCTTTAGAAGAGGTAGGATATGGATGTCATCAGAATCAACACCAGCTAACCTAAAACCAATGTCGACCCATTCTGAATCACTTCCTACTACATCAATTATTTCAGGACTAATAATTGGATCTTCAATTGGTGAAACAAACTCAGGAATTTCTTTTTCTATGTAAGAACCAAAATATCTTTCAATTAAACTAATTGTACGGTCCGGGTCTATATCCCCAGCTAGAATAATTGCCATATTATTAGGGACATAATACTGATTAAAATACTCATAGATTTTTTGCATAGATGGATTCTTTAAATGTTCGCTCGTTCCAATTGTAGTTTGCGTGCCATATGGATGATTTTTGAATAAATTTTTCATCATAGCATACCATGATAATCTCCAATCATTATCCTGAGCTCTATTAAACTCTTCATACACTGTTTCTAATTCGGTGTGAAATAATCTAAGTACTAATTCACTAAATCTTTCTGATTCAATAGCCAACCATTTTTCTAATTCATTAGAAGGTATATTATTGACATATACTGTTTCTTCCAAAAATGTATAAGCATTAGTGCCTTTTGCTCCTAAAGAACTAATCATTTTGTCATATTCATTAGCTACAGCATAAGTAGCAGCAACACCCGAAATACTGTCAATTTTATGATAAATAGCATCTCTTTTTATATCACTCTCAGCATCTCTTCTTTTTTCATATAAATCAGCGATTTTATCAAGCTCGATCTTTTCTTTCTCCCAATTAATAGTCCCAATTTCTGAAGTTCCTTTAAATAACATATGCTCTAAATAATGTGCTAACCCTGTTGCATCAGAGGGGTCTTGTTTGCTGCCTGTTTTGACTGCTATACTGGTTTGTATTCTAGGTTCATCTTTATTAATGGACATATAGACCTTAAGACCATTATCAAGGGTGTATATTAATGTGTTAAGGGGGTCATTTGCGACTGTATTATAATCATATTCTTTTTTGTGTGTTTTATTATCTCTATTTATTGAATGAAATATTATAAAACCTAAAAATAACACCGACCCAATCCATGTTAAAAGTGCTCCTGAATTTTTCATAGTTTTTTATTTAATTAAATATCTACTTGATTAAACAACATCATGACATACTTGTGTATTTAATATGCAAGATGTAAATAATAATGTTTTGCTTTAAATTTATTTGTTTTTTTATTAATAATAATTACTCCCAGTTTAAACATGTCAATAGAATATGAAACATCTGAATCTGATTTTATTATTTTCCATACTTGTTTCATTTCATCACTCCAATTAATATCATCAAAAATAAGTACTGCTGGTAATTTTAGATGTGATTTTAAATTATTAAAATACTTAAGTGTCGCATCCTTTCTATGGTTTCCATCAATAAATAAAATATTAAAGTTGATTTTTTTCCTGAAAAGTTCTGGAAAAGTTGTTGCATATAAGCCTTCAATAATTGTGTATTTTTGACTTGAACTAATTTTAAAAAATTGTTCATTAGCAATTTGACATAACTGAGATAACCCCTCCATGGTGATAAAATTACTATCACTCTTTGATTTTAGGGCCTCTAATATATATGATCCCGACACACCAAGATTTGTTCCTACTTCTAGAAAATAAGGTGATTGATTTTTTTTTGTAATTAAATATAAAAATTGAGCCCAAATACTTTTTGAGGTTGCTTGTCTGCAGATTTCGCTTACTTGCATACTTTTATTTTGTCCAAAGACTTCATATGAAATAAGTGTATGATTATTTAACAATGATTTTCTATATGCTTCACATCTATTAAATGCCAGAATATCTTCTGACTCATATCGCCCTGATTTTAATTGCATCAACGAAGAAACTATATCATTTAAACACTGATCATTTTCAGCAAGCATATTGTGAATTGTTCTTTTTTCTATTAACCGAATAAGTAATAGTGAAAAATGTTTTTTTATTTTTGAAAAAATCATAATGACAACTAAATATAATGATAAAGATTCGAAAAGCTAAAAAATCAGATTTACCACATGTATTGAACTTAATAAAAGAATTGGCAGAATATGAAAACTCTTTAGACCAAGTATCAATTACTTTAGAACAACTAGAAAATGATGGATTTTCTGAAAACCCTTCTTATTATTGTTTAATTGCTGAAAAAAATCATGAAATAATCGGAATGTCATTTTATTGGATACGCTATTCTACATGGAAAGGCAAATTCTTATTTTTAGAAGATTTTATCATTAAAAAAAATTACAGGAAATCGGGGGTTGGACAAACATTATTTAATGAAACTATTAAAATCTGTCAAAACAATAACCTTAATGGTATGTGCTGGCAGGTTTTAGATTGGAATATCCCAGCCATTAATTTTTATAAAAAAAATAATGCTGAAATTAGTGGGAAATGGTTGAATGGGAAATTAACTAAAGAACAAATTGAATATCTGAATGTCTGAATTATTAAAAATTCACGTATATTAATAAATAAAAAAACATGAATCTTCGAAAGTGGTGGTATGACGCAAAAACTACAAAATGGCAAATTTTATTAGGCGTATTTATTATTGGTGTCTTTTTTATTATTCCTTTTTCTCTTTTAGACCAACTAGAATGGGACCCTGATTGGAAACATGCAAATTTTGTCGACAGTATCTTAGCAACAATGTTGGGTGGAGTTGCTGTTGCTATTATTACAGGTGTTCTTATTATTTTTCAAAATGTTATAGGCATGGATAGAGAAAAAAACCAGAAAATTTTTGATCAACGAGTTCAATTATATAAGAATTTTCTAGAACAAACTATGGCTATTATTGATGATGATGTGTTAGAGGATCATGAAAGAAAAAATTTAATGGTGATAGAAAAAGACATATTAATGATTGCTTCTCCTGAAACCTATAATGCTTGGTATGATGTATACCGTCACATATTGAAATTGCCTCGCACTATTAAAGAAATGAATAAACTACGAGACAATCCAAAAGATGCAGAAGAACATAGTAATCGTGTACAAAAGATTGCCGAACTGACCACATATTTTGTTAATCAATGTAGAAAAGATCTACAAATTGTTCCAATAACTAATGATGTCGTTCAACAAATTAATGCCGCAAATAAATTAGAAATAGAAAAACACCTGTTTACTGGAGGTGTTGACTCAACTAATAAGAATTAATGTAAGTGTTCGGTTATAAATAATTTTGCAAAATTTAAAGATTTTTTTTTAGCATCTTTATTCCCACCAAAAGTAGGGCCTCTTTTAGCACACATAGCAAGTCCGATTTTTTGTAAAAATGGTGTAGTCATGGGTATATTTAAAAAATTCATAATTACTGTACCATCTTTATTCATAGAAAACCGACAGTCTTCTAAAATATAACCATTTGGTTTTATCGTAGGGGGGCCATCTCTATCAAAAGAATGATGTGCGTTTGGAAAAACCGTTAATGATATATTTGATTTTTCTCCCATTTGCTTCACCAATTCCACACACGCATCTGCTGGTGTCCAATTATCTAATTCCCCAATCAAAATATGTATGGGAAATTCTCCAAAATCTAAAATTTCAGGAACTACAATACAGGGTGGATACAGAGCTAGATGTGCGGCAAAATGTATATTTGGATTAATTGCATCTTTTAATGGAGTCCAAGCTGCAAAAAGTGTGACACCGCCACCAAGACTCCATCCCGTAATCCCTATTTTATCTGGATTAATATTTTTATGTAATGATAAAGCTTCAAATGCTTTATATGCATCTAGAACCATCATTGCAGTAGTAACTTCTATTTGAGTACCAACTGTGGATGTCACACCCCTGCTTTTAAAACTACACACTTCAAATGTAGCAATTCCATGAGATCGATATAAATCTAAATATTCATAATGATGTGTTGCCCAGCCATTACTTCCAGAGAAGGCAATAACTAAAGGGTACACCAATGTGGAATCAAAATCATGTGGCATCCTTAATAAGCCATAAACTTTTTGATTATACTCAGGGTTTTGATCTAATATCACATCCTTGAAAGAAAATGGATTTGAACTATTAAAATCAATCTTTTCTTGAGAAAAAGAAAAAAGTGGAATAAATACCAAAATGATTATATGTCTGAAACGTCTCAATTAAAAAAAAATTATGGATCTTGTGATTTATTATAATCTTCTATATTGGCATTATCATTGGATGCAAACTTGATTAGAAATGAACCTGCCAAATAGAAAATAACTGGTGTAACTATAGCCAAACCGCCCAATATTTTTTTGGAAAACAGATACCAACTCATTAATAAATCTGGATAAAGCCAAGAAAGCACAAAGTCTAAAAAGCCAAATATTATAAGCCCATAGCCCAAAAATGTAAAAAATCTATTCATAATATATATTTTGCCAATAATTTTCGTGCTAAATCTATTTTTTTGGTTGCAACAAATAAAGTCTTTTCATTAAATCCAGTAGCCGGAGCAGCCCAGCCAGCCATCACAGATGAATCATATGGCATTTTTAAAAAAAAATCTATGTCATTTTTATTTAAAACACTTTCAACAATAGGCAAATCAAAATGATTAATATTTGATAATAAAGTATATTTCATAAAAATCAATTAATCGTATCATTCAATACTAGATACTGACAATATCCTGCGTCTGTTAGTAAATCTAATAACATTTGATCAAGATTTGTCCAATAGTCAACACCCGTTGGCATTAATAAAATATAATCTCCTAAACAATATTCGCCCGCTTCTAAAGTCAAATTTATAAAAGTATCATTAAACGCCTGGGGATATTGATATTCTATACATTCTATACATTCTTCCGAAAATAATTGTGTCTCTGTATCATCTGAACAACTAGATATTAAAATAAAAAATAATATAAGTAAGTTATTATTGCAATTCATATTTTTTTTTGACTTTACCGGTGTTATATATTTCAAAAAACAAATCAGTATTATTATTTTCTCTTCCTAAAAAATCTAGTTTTTTGACTATGTATTCATCTTTGACAATACGATTATCATCGATATTAATCCACTCGCCTGTTAATCGCACATTATCAATATACAAATAACTCCCCCTGTCTCCGCTAAATTCAAATCTAATAATTACATCTTCTTGTTCTGCTGCTGCTTGAATATTAACCGATTTCTCCACCCATTCACTATTTGAGGGGAGAAAATTATTACCAACATTTAAACCATTATTAGTTATTAATTCGTCCGTATTCCACGATGCTCTCTCCTGCCAAGTTTCTCCGCAATTTTTTGAATATGAAACAACTAATAAATCTTCTGTTTGATTATTTCTTTTTCCATAAGCCAAATCAAATAGTAATTTTAATGGCTCTCCAACACCTAATCCATAATTAGTTAAATCTAAATTAGGTGAATAGAGTATGTGCTTTCTATTACAGTCAAAATATCTACTCCTAATGCGAATGGAAGCAGTACCTTGTGTAGATGCTAAATATGTTCTTGTCCAACTTGTTTCATCTTCTGGTGCATCTATAGACCAAGATAAACTAGGACTATTACTTAATGGGAATTGATTGCTTTCAAAGCTTTCCTGTAGAGTCATTTCTGAATCGTATATAACATATGTTTTGGTTAAACTACTTTCACCATTACTACTAATAATATTTAATGTGATATCATACTCCCCTGGATTAGAATATGTAACTGTGGGGTTTTCTTCTGATGAAAATTCAATATCAGCACCAGAAAATGACCAAGAAAAAATTGGATTATCTCCTAAAATTTTACTCTGATTTAAAAAAGTTATCGGTGTATTGACGCAAATTCTATCAACAGAAGAAACAAAAAAATCTATATTAGGTGGACACACCTCTGCAGTAAAATCATCATGAGTTCCTGTTTCCCAAAGGTTAGCACTTGTCCACAGATTATTGCGACCAGAAACAGATGAGTTTAAACAAGTTTGCATTCTACTTGACTGCCCAACAGTAAACATACAGGTGCAAGATGAATAATCCATGAAATTTTGAATATTATCTAAACTACCACAAGTTACTTGTGATAAATTACAAGTAGAATATGCACCAATTGTATTTGGAGTATCATTTACATCATCATCAGCAGAACAATTATCAGTATTACCATTATCTCCCCACCCCCAAGTATGAGATAAATTGAAAAAATGGCCAAACTCATGACTTAAAGTATGTCTTTTATATGGAGTATTACTGGAAGCACCAATACTACCAACATATTCATGATTAATAATAATGCCTTCAACTTCATCCCCCCATAAAGTTCCGGGTAAATAAGTATATGCTGCAGCTCCAATGGAATTCTCAATATCTTCTACAACCCATATATTAACATATTTTGTATCATCCCAAGAAATTAATTCTTTAATACAATCATTGGCCTGATTAGTCATATTTGATACAATTCTATTAATCCCACTTGTGCAATTACCCTCTGGATCTAATTTCGCTAATCTAAATTCTATATTAGCATTTCCAATAATACTGGCAAATTCATCTATCACATTTTCTAAATCTGGATTAGATGCACTAAAATCCTCATTCAGAATATTAACAACATCGTCAATTTGTTCGACAGAAATATTTTCATCTACACCAATTGGATGTCCGTCGTGGATGATGTGAAAAACAATAGGAATAACTTTTGAATCTAAATTAATAGGACTATTAGATTTCATGATATTATTAGCTATTTTTTTTTGAGGGTGACTATTTAAATACCTTTGCATCACAATATCTGTCCCACAAATAGGAATAACTTGACTAAAAGCTATGTTAAACATGAATAACAAATAACAAAATATCTGGATTTTCATAAAGTATTTTGTATAAAAAATAATCTTTTATTTTGAATATAAACGCCCGTCTTTAATGATGATTTGTTAAAATATTCTCTACCAAATAAATCAAAGATTCTATCGTCCTCAATTTCTTCTAATTGCTGAACCCTATCCCAATTTTCATTCAAATTACCTATTCTAAAATTATCAATATATAACCAATTGCCACCAACATTATTTGAAACATATTCTCCTCCAGAATTTGTAACAACAATTGTATCTGATGACAAGTATCCTCGTCCGGTGAATTCAAATTTAATAATCACACTCTCTTGTCCGGCAGAAGAGCCTAAATTAACAAACTTTTCATGCCAATCGTCTGGTAAAGGTGTATATTCATTAAAATATGTATTTGGATTGCCTAATAAATCTTCCACATAATATGTGGCACGATCCATAAATGGTTGGTTAGCATGTTTTCTAGAGACAATTAATTTATCTGGTATAATACTATTTCCACTTACATCTTCATATGGTAATCTTTTTGCATAAGCAACATTAAAAAACACTCCAAAAGGATTAGTATTTGTGTGCACTGCATCGCTACAATTTATCTCTGGGCTATAAATTGATTGTCTAATATTATTTAATCCCGCGCTAAAGGTCTTACTTCTAATTCGAATAGACTGAGTACCCTCATAAGCTCCATCAGATGATCTTTGCCAATTAGTTTCAGTGGGATGATTATCTAAAATATACCAACTTGGTTGTTCAATAGATTCACTAATTGGAAAATTTACACTTTCGAAATCTTCTATAAATGGTGCTGTCGTTTGATCTAATACAACAACACATTTTTCTTTTATTAATTGTGAATTACCACTACTATTTGAAACAACTAATGTCACATCATGTTGTCCAGATGTATTATAATTGACAGTTGGGTTTTTAAGATTAGAAGACGATGGAGTTGCACCAGGAAAGGACCAGGCATAAGATATATCGCCTGCAGGGGCATTGTAGCTCATATCTTGAAATGAAACACTAAATCCATTATTTAAGCCAAGGGCTCCAATTGCATCTCCCACAACTCTAAAGTCAGCAATAGGCTGACAATCAAGATGAGGGTTATTGAAAAAATGTGCATCATTTGTTCCTGTTAATACTAAATTTTCTTCTGTCCATAGATTATTTCTTGAACCAGAAGTGGAATTTAATGCAGCGACTACCCTGTGTTTTTGTCCCTTTGTAAACATATATGCACAATTTGTATAGTCCATAATATTTGCCACATTATCTAATGTGCCACACGATATTTGTGATTCATATGAGAAACACCCAGATGCTCCAATTGTATTTGGAGTGTCTTCTACTCCATCATCACTATCACAATTATCTTCTAACGCAGGATCATTTGTACTACCCCAAGGGTGAGCTAAATTAAAATAATGCCCAGCCTCATGAGACATTGTATGTCGTCTCCAATTACCGTTACTAGACGTTCCTGTTGTACCAAAATAATCATGTTGACATAATATGCCCTCATGATTAGCTGGTGCTGAACCAGGATAATAAGCATATGCTGCTGCTCCGCTTGCTACATTTGCTACAGTCCAAATATTTAAATATTTATCATTATCCCAATATGTATCATCTTTTACATTTTCCCCACCATTAAAGGTTAACGCAGATTGATTATATGTAACACCAGTAGTACAATTTCCATCGGGATCTTTGGTTGCTAAACGAAATTCAATGCCGATGTCAGCTACAATATCTTCAAATCCTCTCGCTTCTGTAGTAATAATTTGCGCAATAATCATCTCTTCTGAAAAAGATGGTAATACTGGTTCCGTTAAAATATTAATAATCCCGCCACAAAAACGTGTATTACCTGGATCATCAGCAACAACTACTATACTGCCATTGCCATTATTGATAACACAGATCGTGTCATTTTTTTTTACAGACTCGTTATTAAAAACTTGCCAATCTAATGTTGAAAAGTCATAGTTATCTGGGATTACAATATTAACTGTATCAGTATTGTTAGCGACAGAACTTACAAATTCTCCATTTTGATCTACCAAGTCATCATTATTTTTATTAAAATCATCACACATAGCTACTATGGCAGATTGAACTTGATCCATATCTATTCTTTCAACTCCATAATCATGTATTACATGAACGACAACAGGTATAACATATGTAGTATCTAATACTCGTCCTGTATGTAAATTATTAATGAAATCTTGTGTAAAAACTTCTAATTGATTTAAAATTTCTTTCTTATCTGGATCTAACAAAAGCTGTTCTGCAACCATTTTATCTGTTGCACATCTATCTATTTGAGTAAATGCATTAATAGAAAAAAGTGCAGAGATTATGAATAATATTCTTTTCATAAAAGAATCTGATTATATAATCATACTATCTAATTATTATAATTTCTGAAAGACGCGATTCTAATCCTTGAACTCCTAAAATATATGAACCTTTCTTCGGAATAGTGAATAAATCTTCCAGTAAGAATTCATGATAACCACTAGACAATACTAATTTTTTAGCACCAACATTTATGCCTAAAAAATTCGTTAATGAAAAAATAACTTCTGATTCTTCAATAACATCAATTGATATCGATGCTTCATTAGAAGAAGAAGGGTTGGGAGTTACTATTAAATTCTCTAAATTAACATTTCTAGATGCTGATTCATTCTGGATTACACTACTATTTCCAATTAATATATTATCGAGATAAAGCCAATTCCCTCCGATTGTACTAGCAGTTATATATTCAAGAAATCCATCTGCGTCTACCAAATGCACAGAGTACTGATCTTCACCTGTTCCTACAAATTCGAATTTTATAATGGCTTCTTCATCTCCAGCTAATTGTTGTATCGTAACACAAAATTGTTTCCAATCATTTGGTCCAGGTGTAAATGAATTAAAATATACTTTATCAGTGGTAAATAAACTCTCTTGCTGTGACAAAAACAATCCTGATGTACCTGGTCTAGTGGAAAGTCTCGGTCTCTCTGTCCATTGTGTATCGCCACAACCTTTATATGAAACTATTAATTCATCATGATGTATTGAATAAGTATCAGTTACAAACCCGTCATCATCTTGTTCAACAGCTGTATATGGAAGTCGTTTAGCATAAGCCACATCAAAACACAACATAAGTGGATCCGATCCTGTTGTTGTGAATTCTGACATATTTAACTCTGGTGTTGAAAACTCATGAGATCTACGTTCATATCCATAATTTTGACTTTTTATCTTAAAAGAAGATTCGCCATCACTAGATACCATATCTGTTCTTTGCCAATGTTGCTCCTCATGTGTATCTCCCACCCACCATATTTCTGAATCCATATTTGGAAAAGTGGAAGCTTCAAAACTTTGTGCAAGTCCGTCCTCAGCTGATACATTCATCTGTGATAAAATTGTAATATAATTTTCTAAAATAGTGTCTCTACAAAAACTACCATTGCATGCTGTTAATGACACATCGTAAGTTCCTGGTAGATCATACTGAATAGTTGGATTAGTATTCTCTGATTGCGAAGGAGACCCCCCTTCAAAAGACCAAGAGTAAGTAATCGATTCATTACGATAATTATAAGTAAAATTTTCAAATGAAATTAAAGCACCTGAACAACCCAAATCTGTATCACTTCTAAAATCTGGTATCGGGGCACAATCCGCATAAGGACTATTATTAATACTGGTATCATCAGTTCCTGTTGCAACTAAATTAGATTCCTGCCATAAATACCATCTATTTCCTGCAAGACTATTAGCTGCCGCCAACATTCTATCTGCTTGCCCTTGAGTAAACATATGGGCACAAGATGCATAATCCATAATATTTTGCACATTATCTAATGATCCATCACATGTGGCCTGATCTAATGGACAACCAACCGCATTACCATCAGTCCCTATTGTAGGAGGAGTATCTTCAACTCCGTCGTCAATAGAGCAGTTTCCATCTTCAGCAGGGCTATTACTACCGCCCCAAGGATGATCTAAATTAAAAAAATGTCCCATCTCGTGAGGCATTGTATGTCTAGCCCAATTATTACCAGTAGGTCCACTATCACTATTTGTATTCCAATCTCCGAAATAATCATATCTGCAAAATATATAGTCGCCGTATTCACTACTTCCACTTCCTGGTTTGGTAGCATATGCTGCAGCCGAACTCATATTTTCATCAAAACTTTTTACTACATATATGTTGACATATTTTCTGTCGTCCCAATTAGCCAAAGACATTACTTTAGAACCAGAATTTTCAGTCCAAGGTGATGCTGTTCTGGTGACACCATATGTACAATTTCCATCGGGATCTTTGGTAGCTAATCTAAATTCTATTTGTGGAAAACCAACAATATCAGTAAATGAATCAATAACTTCATCTAAATCATCATTTAATCCACTGAAATCTTCGTTGATTCGTAAAATCCCATTATCTATTTGTTCATAACTAATATTTTCTTCCTCATAATAATGAATTACATGAACAACAACAGGAATAATGTACGGTCCACCTAATCTATTATTTTCCATATTTGCTACGAAATTTTCTGTGAAAATTTCTAACTGATCCAAAATTTGTTTTTTTTCTGGATCCTGTAAAGCTTCTTCCATAATTTTTGTTGTTCCACAAAATTTTCTTTCACCATTTTGAGCAAAAGAAAAACAAGACAAAAACATAGTAATAATAAAAAAGTAAATATATTGTTTCATATTCAAGTGTTTAATCTGTAAAATCATTGAACACAAATATACTAAAAAATAGCAAAGAAAATAGAAGTTAATAGTATTGAGATATTTCTACTGCGTTTTTGATAAAAAATCATACACATCCATCACTCTTGCACATTGAACTATTTTGATAGTTCGATTAGAATGAAGTTGTTTATTGTGTGATGATATCACAATGCTTGTAAAACCTATCCTTGCTGCCTCTTCTATGTGGTTTTCTATTCTTGGTATTGGCCTGATTTCTCCATTTAAACCAACTTCTCCTGCAAAACATATTTTCGAATTTATCGAAATGTCTTCGTTAGAAGAAAGAACTGAAGCTATAACAGCCAAATCCATGGATGGATCCGAAACACTAATCCCACCAGCAATATTTAAAAATACATCTTGAGAACTTAATTTAAACCCACATTTTTTTTCTAACACCGCCAATAGCATATTTAATCTCTTTAGATTAAATCCATTACAAGACCTTTGGGGAGTTCCATATACAGCGGGGGTAACCAATGACTGAACTTCAACCAAAAATGTTTTTTGACCTTCAAAAGTAGAAGCGATTGCTGTCCCACTTAAATGATTATTGATATTATTATCAATTAAAATAGTTGAAGGGTTTAACACTGGCTCCAGGCCCGCTTCTTTCATTTCATAAACCCCAACCTTTGAGGTCGGGCCAAATCTATTTTTCTTAGCTCTTAAAATTCTATATAAATGGTTTTTTTCCCCCTCAAAATGTAATACAACATCAACCATGTGCTCTAAAATTTTTGGACCAGCAATTTGCCCATCTTTAGTAATATGGCCAATTAATATAATTGCAGTATTTGATTGTTTCGCATATTGTAACATTTCTGCACAACATTGCTTAATTTGACTCACTGATCCAATTGGCGACTCTACAAAATCACTATATAAAGTTTGTATTGAATCAATAATAATTAGTTTATATGGTGTATTATTTTTTTGACTTTGAGAGCAATAATGAAGAATGTTTTTAGTTGATGTTTCACTATATATATCACAATATTCATTTTTTATACCTAATCTATCTGCTCGAATTTTAATTTGAGTTTCTGCTTCTTCACCTGAAACATATAAAATCTTTTTATTTTCCGACAAAGCCATTTGTAATAATAAGGTAGATTTCCCTATACCGGGTTCACCCGCCAATAGGATAATAGAACCGGCTACAATTCCACCACCTAAAACAGTGTCTAATTCAGGATCTTGTGTTGCACACAATATGCTGGTATTTTGAACTACATGTTGAATCGGAATGGGAGTTTTTACATTAATTGGAATATCAAATAATTTATTTTTAGATTTTTTAGATTTAATTTCTTCAGCAATAGTATTCCACTCCTTGCAAATAGGGCATCTTCCATGCCACTTAGGTGTTTCGTTTCCACAATTCTGACAATAAAAATGAACTTTACCCATAACTAATTTTTATTTTCTAAGTGAACACGACTTGTCTGCGCCCTCTGCAGCATTAAAGCTATCACAGCAATCACCCCAGAAACGATAATCATCATTGTTTGTGAAGTATGAACAACTAATGCAAAAGCAGCAGCCACATCTTTATCAATACTAATAGTAACTAAGGCCATCGCTACAAAAAAATGATATGAACCAATACCCGCTGGAGTAGGCATAATCATACCAAAACCACCTGCTACTAATATAAATATCCCTTGACCTACACTTAAATGAGCTGTTTCTTGAAAACAATAAAAACAGACTACTGTCATAAATAAATAACATAACCATATAAGAATGGTATATAGTGAAAATAACAATTTATGTTTTATATTTTTAATAGATAAAAAACCTTCTTTTATACCACTAAAAAAAGAATCTATTTTATCTAAAAATTTAACTGGCAAAATGTTACTTCTAAGTTTAAAAAGAAAAAGAAACAAAAAAAATATAAATAATATATAAGCATATATTTTAACATCTGGGGATCCAAATGAACTAGAAAATAAAAGGAAATCTTGATAATTGAAAAACAAAGCCAATAAAATACAAATACCTAGTAAAAAAAAATCAATTAGTCTCTCCAAGAGTACATGACCAAATAATGTGGACACAGGGATATTATTTACCTTATTCACCGCCGTACACCTCATCACTTCCCCGCTTCGCGGGATTGCCACATTAAATAAATAACCAAAAGCTATTGCGTGAATTAAAGTCGATGTTTTAGATTCAACACCTAATGGTTTAATTAACAACTGCCATCTCAAGCCTCTAAAAACATATGCTAAATAACCAAATAGTGCAGATAATAAAACCCAACCCCATGACATAGTATATAATCGATCAACCAAAGTAGCAAAATTGGTCGTTTTAAAAGTAACATATGATAAATATATAGCTAATAATAATCCAAAAACTGCAATTAGCACTTCCCAAATTTTAGAGTTTTTATATTTCATTCTAAAATTGAATTATTTGTTTCATTTGGGAATAAAATAGTAGGCTTATATGTTTGTGCTTCGTTTTGATTTAACATTGCATAAGAAACTATAATAATAATATCATTTATTCGCATTTTTAATGCAGCGGGGCCATTAATCCCAATTTGTCCAACTGTGTCGCCTGGAATAACATATGTTTCTAGCCTTTCTCCATTTGAAACATTTAATACTTGTACTTTTTCCCCTGCAACTATATTTGCTGCATTCATCAAAACTGGATCTATTGTTATACTACCAATATAGTCAACATTAGCCTGAGTAATTTTTACTCGATGAATTTTAGATTTCATAATGTGTATCAACATATCTTAGTTTATTGCAATATTATCTATTAAACGAATCTCTCCAATATAAACAGCTATTAATGCTCTATAATTTTCATTATAATCTATATAATTCGTAAATCTAAAATTTTCTGATGCAATTATCTCAAAATAATCCAATTTTATTAATGGGTGGGCAACAAGGTTTTTTATAGCAAGATGCTTTAATCTAACTAAATCACCACCTTCCAAAAGGTCTTTTGAGTGTATTTTGTTAAATTTTATTACATCATTTTTAAAGTTTCTTAGTGCTTTAACTAAATTAAGCGCAGCCTTCTCTTCATCTATTTTTAGATTTTTATTTCTGGAGCTTAATGCCAACCCTTTTGAATTTCTAACCGTAGGGCATGAAACAATTTCCACAGGTAGATTATGTTTCTTCACAAACAATTGTATTATTCTTAATTGTTGATAATCCTTTTCACCGAAATAAGCCTTATCTGGATTAATCAGATTAAAGAGTTTATGTACAATAGTTATAACTCCCAGAAAATGTCCCGGTCTTTTTTCTCCCTCTAAGATGTTAAATAAATTGGTGAAATTATATTCTATAGATTTATCATCTGACTGATACATTTCTGAATCTGAAGGCAGAAAAAGAGCATCACAATGAATCCTATTTAATTGCTCAATATCACTCTGTATAGTTCTTGGATAAGACACAAGATCTTCTTTGTTATTAAATTGCTTGGGGTTAACATAAATAGAACAAATTGTATAGTCATTGTCCTGTATCGATTTACTTAATAATGAAAGGTGGCCTGCATGTAAGGCGCCCATTGTTGGAACAAAGCCAATACGACCATTATGCTTTCTACATTTTTGCAAAAATGTTTGTAAAGATGATATGCTTCTAAGAATTTCCAATTAATTCACAATTTATTGCTAAAATGCACGTTTTTCTTTTAAAAAGAGGCCAAATTTTATTAAATTTGCAAAGCCTAATTAAAGAAAGATTGTCGATGCAGAAAAGAATTCTAATAGTTTCTCAAGAAGTTTCACCATACATATCAAGTCAAGGTATTGCAGATGGTGTTTTGGACTTAGCTAAAATAGTTAAAAAAAATCCTGGAGCTGAAGTACGTTTAATGATGCCAAAATATGGCTGTGTTAATGAAAGACGACACCAACTTCATGAAGTAATTAGGTTGTCCGGGGTCAATATTGTTGTTAATGACATTGACCAACCTTTAATTGTAAAAGTTGCATCTGTTCCGCAAGCTAGATTACAAGTGTATTTTATTGACAATGACGAATACTTTGAAAAAAAATTAGTTTTACACAAAACGAACAATACATTAATTGAAGACAATGATGAAAGAATGATGTTTTTTTGTAGAGGAGTGTTAGAAACACTACAAATGTTGGGTTGGAGCCCTAATATTATCCACTGCCACGGGTGGTTTACATCTCTAATACCTTTATACTTGAAAACAATTTATGCTAATCATCCTGTATTTGAATCAACAAATATTATATCCTCTTTTTATGAACAGACTTTAAAAGGTACCTTAAATAAAAAGCTAGTTGATAAAATTGAATTTGATGGTATTGACAAATCTACCATAGAGGGACTAGCAAAGCCAAATGCAGAGAATTTACATAAAATAGCTGCGCAGTTTTCAGATGGAATTATTGTTGAAGATAAAAATGTCAACAACATAATCACCGAATATGCAACACAAACAGGCAATCCTGTGCTGCAAATGGAAGTAGAAGGAAATAATAAAGAGTATTATAAATTTTATCAAAATTTTTTTTCTGAAGCATTAGTATAAGATTTTATGAAATTTATTTGGTCATATTGTATTGGTTTTTCATTGCTTTGTTGTCTGTTTTTTTCTTGCGAAAATGAAGAAAGCTTAATCGGAGAAAATTTTTTAATAACCGGAGAACATGAAGTATTTATACTACATCCTGACTCTATTAATATTTCGGCCTTTTCACAATTCGAAGATAGTGTTAACGCACAAAACTCAACTAATTTAGCTGGCTCATATATAGATCCAATATTTGGACAAGCGGAAGCTTCATTTTATTTTGAAATCACATTGCCAAATAATGAATTGAGTTTTAATGCAACAGCTGTTACAAGTGCAAGAATTCAGCTTCCATATACTGGTTTTTATGGGGACAGCACGAGTCAATTTAACATATACTTATCCGAACTACAAGAAAGTATCAGTGCCAATGACAGCAGTCAATATTTTTCTAATCAAACCTATGCAACGGTTCCAATAACACCAACTTCTGGCTCAGAAACCTGGCTTGGCACCATAAGTCTAAATGAAATACAAGATTCCTCAGCACTCCATATTGAATTACCAACAGATTTTGTTTTATTTGAAATATTACAATTAGAAGAGACAGAACTAATAAATACCGAAACGTTTATTCAAGCATTTAATGGCTTTAAGCTAGAAGCCACACCTTTAAATTCAATGTCAGGTGCTATTATGTATTTTAATACAAGTGATGAAAATGCTTTGCTAAATGTGGAGTACTTAGATGGCGATGGAGCATCTCAATCCATTAATTTCCCAATATCAACTGGGAATGCATTAAATCATTTTAATCATGACTATAATGATACGCCGATTGAAACCATCGACAGCTTGCTTTACCTTCAATCTATGGCTGGCACTTTTGCTGAATTAAATTTTGACTTTTTAAAAAACCTTCAGGATTCAGGCTACATTGTTAATCAAGCTGAATTAAGTTTTTCTATTTTTGACAACAACCAATCTTTCCAAATACCTGAACAAATTGCATTAGTTGAATTTGATAATGGGAACATATTATCAATTGCAGGTTTATCTGGGGGGGCGCTAAACACAGAAAATAATACGTACGAATTTAATATAACGCAACATATTCAAAAAATACTGACTCAAAATCATAATACAATATGTCGACTATACACTTCTTCAAGAACATCAAATGCCGAAAGGGTCATTTTGAATAACACTACATCAAATCCTATTCAACTAAAACTAACACTGATAAAAGGATAGTGAAAAATGTGTGGTATCGTAGGATATATTGGCTCACAAAACGCAGTACCTATAGTAATTAAAGGACTCAAAAGATTAGAGTATCGTGGGTATGATTCTGCTGGTATTGCATATCTTAAAGAGGGCAAATTACATGTTAAAAAAAAAGCCGGTAAAGTTCAAAAACTCCAAGAATTTTTATCCACAAATCTCAATACTAAGATGGCAATTGGACATACAAGATGGGCAACACATGGATCTCCATCAGATGAAAATGCACACCCTCATTTATCTATGGATAATTCGTTAGCCATTATTCACAATGGTATAATTGAAAATTATTCAACAATTAAAGAAGGACTTAAAAAACGAGGATATAAATTTAAAAGTGAAACAGATACAGAAGTCTTGATTAATTTAATATCGGATGTCAAAAAAAATGAAAACACCACTTTGGTAAAAGCAATTCAACTAGCACTTTCTCAAGTAATTGGAGCCTATTCTATTGTTGTTTTAGATGTTAGCACTCCCGATGAGTTAATTGTGGCCAAAAAAGGAAGCCCTTTATTAATTGGAGTCGGTAAAAATGAAAACTTTATCGCTTCAGATGCTGCTCCATTTTTAGAATACACTAAAGATGTTATTTATTTAAATGATGATGAGATTGCAAAAATAACTGCAGAAACTATTAACATAACCACAGTAGATAACCAAATTCAAACACCTTATATCGAGAAAATGAACCTTGAATTAGAGGCAATTGAAAAAGGTGATTACGAAACATTTATGCTAAAAGAGATTCACGAACAACCCCGTGCTATTGTTGAAACTCTAAGAGGAAGAATTGCTTCCGATTTCAGCACCATACATGTTAGAGGGTTAAATGAAAATTTGAGTTTTTTAAAAACGGTGGAGAAAATTATTATCATAGCTTGTGGAACTTCTTGGCATGCAGGATTAGTTGGAGAGTATTTAATTGAAGGTATTTCCAGAATCCCAGTTGAAGTAGAATATGCGTCCGAATTTTTATATCGAGATCCTTTAATATCAAAAAATGACATGGTAATTGCAATATCTCAATCAGGAGAAACTGCTGATACGCTATCTGCACTAAATCTAGCTAAACAAAAAGGAGCTTTTGTGTATGGAATCTGTAATGTGGTGGGGTCATCAATCGCTCGTAGTGCTGGCGTTGGCACATATACTCATGCCGGGCCTGAAATAGGAGTTGCATCTACCAAATCATTTACATCTCAAGTAACTGTATTAATTTTAATATCTCTATTTCTAGCTAAACTAAAAAACAATATTACAAAGGAAGAATTTCACAACATCACAAAAGAATTATTTTCCATTCATAATAAAATGACGACAACGCTCAATATTATTCAAAAGGAAATAAAAGAAATCGCAGCATTATATCACCACGCTAAAAACTTTTTATACTTAGGTCGAGGGATTAGTTTCCCGGTAGCTCTAGAAGGAGCATTAAAATTAAAAGAAATATCCTATATTCATGCAGAAGGTTATCCTGCTGCTGAAATGAAACATGGACCTATTGCATTAATTGATAAAAATATGCCCACTATTATTATTGCAACCAATAAATCTAACTATGAGAAAGTATTGATTAATGCGGAAGAAATTAAAGCAAGATCTGGTAAACTAATTGCCATAGTGACACAAGGAGATACAAAAATGCATCATATTGCAGATCATATTATAGAAGTGCCTGAAACACATAATTTTCTCACACCACTAATAACAACAATTCCTCTTCAGTTACTATCATATCATATAGCTAGTTTAAGGGGGTGTGATGTTGATCAACCCAGAAATTTAGCTAAATCAGTCACGGTTGAGTAAGAGGGGATAAATTATAACTAATATATTTTTTATTAAATTTGAAAAAAAACTACTATGAAAAAATTAGAACGTTTAAAATACTTCATCTGTTTATGTTCCTCAATAGGAATATTTTTTATTATCACTCAAACTGACCTGATTGATAGAGGTAGTACAATTGGAGATGAATTTTTGACATCAGGAATGTTTTGTTGGTTTGGTTATTCAGTTATGAAATTATTTCAAACATTCAAAAACTAAACCATTATCAATTTGATAGAACTAATCACCGGTTCTGTCACAATTCTTTTTCGTTTTGTATAATTATACATGTTAAGTTGGTTGTCTGAAATATCTATTGTAAATCGAATATAGAACTCGTTTGATTTTAAAACATCCCTTGAATCTGAGTCAATTACTGTTGAATAAGAAGTTGATGATGTTTGTGCAGATAGAGTGTGTAGATTGAAACTTTTTATTTAATCAATTAAACTTTAAATTTTGTTACAAACTAATTAATCCCTTGATTTTATACCTGGATAAAATAATAACCAAAGAGTAAATACATAAGAATGAAGGGGAATAAGAAACATGAGGGAACACCATTTAGTAATTCCAATATCATTGAGTCTGAATGAAATTATTGGAAGAAATAATAGGTAGACTGTAAAATACTTTTTCCAATTAAAATTAATAAAATTATATTCAGACAGATTAAAAGTTTGACCATCATCAATAAGTCCTGGTGGTTCCAGTGATATTCCAAATCCAAAATCATATAATCCTAAAAAGACTAAAAGTACTGAAACAATCAAATAACCAACTAAAAATTTAATTCTAGTTAATTTAATTTTTAGAATTTTATTTAAAAAAATCATTTTTTTAATTTCTAATTTAAAACTCCTATTTATTCTTTCTTAAAGAATTTCTAAACTTTTTAAGATGTAATTTATTTTTGATTTATAATTATCATTTCCCACATCATATGAAAGAGTAATAAAACAACTTTTTCCATTTTGGACATATATATACTGAAGTTGATACATATAAATATCATAATCTGGCATATCCGTTTTAGTTAGAATAGAAATAACTTGTTTGCCTGAAACTGTCTTCTTCTCGTAAGAAATTGGTGTCCATGTAAAATTAGTGATTCCCATTTGTTTAAATCCTAATTCATTTTCTTTTTTTAACAATCTTAAGAATTCATCTTTTTTTATTTGATTTAATGAAGAATATTGATTAGAAAGGTGAATTATAATATTATCAGTTCTCAAAGTTCCATAACCCTCTTTAGGAACTAATTTAACGGAAACTTCTTGAATGTTTCTAGTGTGTTTTTCAACATAATCATTGGGATATAAAAAACTCAAATTCGAAGATATATATTGAATCTGTCCACAAAGAGAAACAGGAAGTAAAAATAGTATCAAGGAAATTAATAGATTTTTCATATTTAAAAGTTTTTATTAAAAATAATGAAATTTATAACACCCCATTTATTTTAAAAAGAGTAACATTGGGTAATTTGTGGAGAATCATATTTCTTTTAACTCCTCAACGCCAAAATAGTCACATAAAATTTGTTCATGATCAATATCCCAACCACAACCTTCAGCATAACAATCAACACTATCTGAAGTAAAATAGTAGCCTTTTGAATTGCTCATTGAATAAAAAATCTCAAGCCAAGAATCTCCCTTACTTATTGTTAAGTATAGATCATATCCTTTTCCATCTTCACATTCTTTTCTAAACTTTATTTCGAATCCTTTATTTTTTAATTCTTCAAAATACTTCATTGATTTATATTTGGATGTTGAATTTTAATATTTTACAAAATTACTTATTCTAAATTTAGAATAATTTGACTCCCAAGCTAACTGATTTATCTCAGTTAACGTTGAATATTTCATTCATTTTTTCATATCTATAATTAAAAATACTATTAAGCTTA
>NZWM01000038.1 GCA_002698365.1 Flavobacteriales bacterium
GCTTCCCATGCTCTTATACTATTGACTCCTCCTGAAAAGAATTGTTTTTGTATAGGTAATTCATCCGAATTGGCGTAAGCATAACCTAGTCCATAATAACCTCTTATTACGAGAGTGTTGTGTTTCGAAAACATCAAATATCTTCTAATATCTATATCAAGTTTTAAGTATTGGGAAAATGGATTTTTGAAGATTAAATAATTTCCATCGTTGTTTTTATTGAGATTAACAATTGAACCTAGAGTTGAAAAAACGTTACCACTAATTTCAGCTTTTGTTCTTAAATATGTGTAATTAGAAACTTTATAGATTTCTTGATTATTAAACGTGAAAATATAATTGCTTGCTGGAATAAATTTATCTTCAAATTGTTCACTTAGATATGGGTTCTCAATCAATTCATTTTCAATAAATGAATTAATTTCCCCAATGTCAGAAAAACTTAATTCAATTAAATTTAATTGATGTTGTACATTTTGGGAGTTGTTCCAACTGTATCCAACTTTCTGTGTCATTACTCGACTAGAAAAATCTGGCCGTTTTCTATTTGTAAAAGAAAATGTTAGGTTGGTGCTCATTTGGAAGCTCTTTTTTAATGTGTTATTTAATTTTTTGGGTAGAATTAGTTTGGGTACCCGCAGTTGTAATTCATAAGTTATTTCTTTTGTGTTAAATAAGCTTGTGTTGTCATCGATATTGGTATATCTATTTTCTAGAGAAACTTGTATTTTTCCATTTAAATTTTCAGCCCCCTTTAATAAATTTTTGTTTCCGAATTGAAGATAGCCAGATATCCCAAGATTTCCTTCATCAGCAGATCTTTTAGCTTCTGCTTCAATTGAGTAATACATCTTTGTCGGATTTTGAAGACGGATGATGCAGTTTAATTTATTAGTGTTTTTATTTATTTCAACAAATTCAATTACAATATGTTTAAAGAAATTTAAATTTGATAGATTTCGATATGTGTTTTCTGTCTTTTTTCTAGAGTAAAATTGATTTTTATTTATTTCAATTAAATTAGAAATCGTTGTTATTTTGATATGATTTTCAGTGTCATTATTTATAATAAAATCAAAGTCTTTATGTCTGATTGTATCTTTTGATTCAGAGTTATTAATATTAATATGAATTTGATTAATAGTAAATTTTTCATAAACAGATGAGTCGTTGTCTAATGTGGTTAATCCAAAATCTAAATTTATTTTGTTTTCTTCTATGCTATCAGCATTGACATATATTAGTTCCTTAGAAAACTTATAAAAACCATTGTTTTGTAATAGCTCTTCAATTTTAATCCGTTCATTATTAACCGCATTATATGTAAACAAATCACCTGTTTTGATTTCTGTGTTATATTTATTTTTTTGTATTAAATCATAGATGTTCTTTTCTCTTATATTGTTATAGCTTATTTTATTCAAAAGATATGATTCGCCTGTTTCTATCTTGTAGGTTACATATGCTTTTTGTTTTTTATAATTAATAACGCTTGTGACATTAGATGTAAAGTAACCGTTGTTTTCAAAGTGCGATGTGATTTGACGTACACTTTTTTTTACTAACATACTGTCTAATATTATGGGTTCTTCTCCAATTTTTCGAAGGTAAGAGTTTATCCAATTATTTTTTTCTGGATTGCTTAAATTATATATCCACATATGAAATGGAATGAATCCTAGAATATTTTTATTGGGTTTTTGTTTTATAATAGAGTTAATTTCTTTTTTAGCAACACCTTTTACTCTATTGTTTTTTTTATTGTTAATGGTGATATTATTTTCTTTTAATATATTGTCATTGGCATTTATATGTCTTGTGCTATAACAAGAAATCAGTGAAAGTGAAAGTAGAATAAGTATAATATTTTTTATCAATGGAAATTAATTTTTATTTTGTAGTAAAAATATCTTTTTCATGCTATCTAAGCAACAAATAAAGTTTGTCAATTCACTCAAACACAATAAATATAGATTAAAATATAATTGTTTTGTCGCTGAAGGGCATCATGTTGTTAACGAATTTATTAAATCTGATTTTAAGTTGAAATTAATTATTTCTACTAAAGAGTGGCAAGTTAAATCTAAAATAAAAACGTTAGTTGTTGATAAAAAGACACTAGATAAAATCAGTTTTTTAAAGACAGCATCCAGTGTTTTAGCAGTGTTTTATAAACCAAATGCTGTCTTAAACTTAGATGATTTTGTTATGCAAAAACATATTATTTTACTTGATTCGATATCTGACCCAGGTAATATGGGTGCTATTATTCGGACGGCAGATTGGTATGGGGTAAAAGAGATTTTTGTATCTAAAGAATCAGTTGATGTGTTCAATTCAAAAGTAATACAATCTACTATGGGTTCTTTGTCTAGAGTGAAAATACATGTAGTTGATTTAACACAATTGTTATTTCACATCAAAAAGAAACAAATTCCTTGTTTTGGCGCGACTTTATTGGGTGATGATGTGTATGATATTCATAAACCAGATTGTTGTGCACTTGTATTTGGTAGTGAGTCTCATGGGATTAGTAAAGAAGTGAAGAGGTTATTGGATAAAGAAATACTAATTCCTTCAAAAAATAAATTAATTGACTCATTAAATGTTTCAGTGGCTTTTGGAATTATTTTATCCGAATTTAGATAAGATATTTTTTTTAATTAAATTAGCTTGCATAACTTTAATTTGACTGTCTAATGAAACGTATTTTTCTCTCATTCTTTTTTTTGATTTCGATTACTTTTTATGCTAATGAAGATGATAATTTAATTACAGCTGATGATGTGTCAGTATTTTCTTTGTCCACTCTTGACCCGGGTCATGGAAGACAAATAAAGAATCAATCAAAATGGCCTGAATTATATGTTGGGTTACAGCCCTCTATTTCAATTAAATATAATTTTGGTCATAACACTAATGTTACTGAAACCGGCTATATGATGCTTGGAATGGATTTTGATTCAGATTTATTTTTAAAGTTCGGTTTTATTTTTAATCAAGGTAGTAAAAAAAGTCAAAATCGATCTTTGTTCCCACATAGAAAAATGGGTTTTTTAAAATTATGGAGATATGTAATGGTTAGGCAGGGTGTTGAGTTAGGTTATAAAGGTCAGTTTTTAGATGCAGAAGAGAACGAGTTGATAAATACTAATTATGGTGGTGTTACTGCTAATTACACGTTGATTTTTGACGGCAATTTTTTATTTGATAAAACATCTTGGTATTTTTTTGATCATCGAACCGCAAGAAGAATTCGACTTAAAATAGATGCTGGTTTGTTTATGAATTTTGATAAATTTGATCAACCTAATTTAGGGTTTTTATCTGGATCTAATGACGCAACAGGTCAGGATTATAGTGAGGATGTGATAGATATAAATGGGGTTGAACAGTTGATCGACACTTATCCAGTGATTTCTCCATTTCTGAATTTTTCTATTGGTTTTGCTTTTTAAGTAGGTTTTTACTCAAATGTTAAAGAGATGAGTAATCCTCTTGTTGAGAGTTTATTAATGAGGTTGCTGTATTCATTATTTTGATTTTCTAATACATTAATCATTCCGTAAGAATATTTTATTTCTGGTGAAAACTTAAAGTATGCAAAATACACATCTATTCCGAACCCAACATCTATAGAGTAGTTTGTTTTTTTAAATTTTAAATTTTCAGATTGTGTTAGTTTTTCAATACTACTCATATCTAGCATGAATTTACCGCCCATTAATAAATAAGCTCGCCCATTATTAATTCTTTCAGATCTGTATTTTATATATACAGGCATTTCAAAATGAGAGACTCCGGTATTATTACTTGGCTGGATACTTGTCGTGTTATTTTGTGTGTAATATAATTTTTGATCTGTAAAATTAAATGATGGTGTTACTCTTAAATTTGTATTACTAGTAATTCTTAAGTCGATAATAATTCCCACATTAAATCCAGGTTCATACTCTGAAAGTATTTGAGTAATAAGATTTTGATTTATAAACGCTTCGCTGTAATTTATTTGAAATTTATTATTGCTAAGTCCTAAAGTGAAACCAAAGTGATATGGTTGATTGTCATATACTGGATTATTTAAAGGTTTTTCCACTTGAGCTAAGTTGATGCTGAAAAAGAAAAAAAATACTATAATTAATATGTTGAAGTATTTCATGTTTTAATTTAATTTTTCTAGCCAATATTCTATTAATTCACATGCTTTTTTTAATTCTTTTTCAGACGCTGCATATGAAATTCTTATGTGATTTTCTGCTCCAAATGCAGATCCAGAGACGGTTGATACACCGGCATGCTGTAGTAAGAACATTGCTAAATCATCACTGTTTTTAATTGTTTTATTTTGATATGATTTCCCTATATATTTTGATACATCTGGAAAAATATAAAAAGCACCTTCGGGCTTATTAATTTTTAAGTTTTTTATTTTTGACAATAATTGTATCATTAGGTCTCTTCTTTTTTTGAATTTTTTTCGCATATCTTCTGTGCAGTTGGTATCAGAAGATAGTGCTGTGATAGCAGCTCGTTGTGTTATTGAACAAGTTGCAGAGGTAATTTGTCCTTGCATTTTTATACAGGCTGCTGCAATTTTTTCGGGCGCTCCTAAATAACCAAATCTCCAACCCGTCATAGCAAAACCTTTTGATAGTCCATTGATGGTAACCACTTGAGATGCAATTTCGGCTATTCTCCCAATACTAAAATGTTTTTTGGTGAAATTAATATGTTCATATATTTCATCAGATATGATGATGATGTTTTTATGTTTCTTAAAAATTTCTGCTAAATTTTCTAGCTCTTTTTTGCTGTATACTGAGCCGGTTGGATTACACGGTGAGCTAAATAAAAATACTTTTGTTTTTTTTGTAATTGATTTTTTGAGTTGTTCAGGTGTTATTTTGAAATTATTTTGTATGTCAGTTTTTATTACTTTTGGTTTCCCCTCCGCTAATTCAATCATTTGATAATAGCTTACCCAATATGGAGCAGGAAGAATGACTTCATCATTTTTATTAAGTAATACCATTAATAATTGAGCAATACTTTGTTTGGCCCCTGTAGAGCAAACTATTTGATTAGTTTGATATTGTAGCTTGTTATCTCTTTTAAATTTTCTTGTAATTGTTTCTAGTAAATCTTTATATCCCGCTACTGGCGTGTATTTTGAGAAATTTTGATCAATAGCTTTTTTGGCTGCATTTTTAATAAAAGTAGGAGTATTGAAGTCGGGCTCTCCGAGGCTTAGGTTGATAATTTTTTTGCCAGTTGACTGCAGTTCTCTACTTTTTCTTGCCATTGCAAGTGTAGCAGACTCTTTCATGTTCGTGATTTTTTTAGAAAGTAGTGTCATTTTAATAATAAATTATTTTATGTTAAAATTAAAACTTAAAAATAACGATATTAGTGTAACAATATATTTTATATGGACTTTTTTACTATCAATATCTTAGAAGCTAAAAGTTGGTTGGTTTATATAGCTCTTATTTTCTCTGTTGTCACATTTGTTTTTCTTTTTCTTAGGAAAAAACAAAATAATCCAAAGATTCATCATAAAATATCTGACAATGAACTTGAAATAAGGTTGCGCGCATATGAGAGGATAACTATATTTTTAGACCGAATTGAGCCAATAGGCATGTGTAATAGGCTGCAATTGCATGATATAGATAATGTTGATCAAGTAAAATCAGTTTTAATTAAAAATATTATTACAGAATACGAATATAATATCTCTCAACAGATATATGTTTCAGATGAGTTGTGGAAGCTTATAGAATTAGTGAAAAATAAAATAATTAATAGTATAGCCAGTATCGCGGATTCTTTGTCTAGAAAAGATGAGGTGAATGTTTTTTTTCAAAAAATGTTAAAAGAATCTTTGCACAACAATTTAATCATAAAGAAAGCCCAAAAGCTATTGAAAAAAGAGGTCAGGATGCTTTCATAATTGATTTAGTATATTATGTATTTTTATGATTTTTGGTGTTAATAATGTTTTTTCATCATTATTAATTATATAATCTGCATTCTGTGTAATTGAATTGGGATCAATTTGATTTGCAATAATTTTTTGCACTTGTTGTTTTGTTCTGTTGTCTCTTTTGCAAACTCTTTTTATTCTAATATCAACGGGAGCTTTGACTAGTATGATCTTGTCTAATAGTTGATGTGTGTTTGTTTCAAATAATAATGCGGATTCCTTTATAATATAGTGTGATGTTTGTTGTTTTACCCAACTCTCAAATTTTAATTTTACTTTGGGATGGATAATTTGATTTAATTGTTCGATTTTTTCTTTATTTGAAAATACAATTTCAGATAATTTTTCTTTATCAATTAGATTGTTTTTTTCAATATGATGTCCAAATGTGTGGATTATATTTCTAATAGTGTCTTGATCATTACTTAAGAGTTCTTTTCCACATGTGTCGGAATTAAAGATAGGTATCTCTATTGATTTAAAAATTTGAGCAATTGTACTTTTTCCTGACCCAATCCCCCCTGTTAATCCTATTTTATAAGGCTTCTTCAATATGTGTGTGTTAATTCAACTAAGTTGAAGTTTTTTTAGGATTACTATAGTACATGGATTTTTCTTTGGAGATTGATTGTTTATCAATTGTTAATCTAGTGTTTTCAGATATTTCTAATATAATCTTTGACTCTTTTATGGCGTTTATTTTACCATGTATTCCACCTATTGTAACTACTCTGTCTCCTTTTTTAATTTCAGCACGAAATCCTTCTTCTTCCTTTTGTTTTTTTATTTGTGGTCGGATCATGAAAAAATAAAACACAAAAACAATTAGTATTATAGGCAATAAACTACCAATCCCCCCACTTTCTTGTAATAAAATGATTAAATTTTTCATAATATTTTATTCACTGACTTCAATAGTTCCAGTGACTCGCAATTTTGTGGTTGGTGGAGTAGTATTAGCAGTTAATGTTACTGTTTTATTTTGCGCTCCTTTTTTATTCTTGGAATTGAATTTTACATTTATCTCTCCTGTTCCTCCAGGTGCTATTGGCTCTTTTGGCCATTGTGGTACTGTACATCCACAACTACCTTTTGCATTGGAAATAATCATGGGTTCATTACCTGTGTTTTGAAACGTAAATGTGAATGCCGGCTCATCGCCTTGTTGTATTGTTCCAAAATCCCAAACTTTTCCACCATTATTAGTGAAGTTAAAAGCTGCCCCTCCGTTATTGTCGTCTATGATTTGTGCATTGATTTCAGGTTTTTTTTGTTCACCCTTTGTTGTTGTCTGGTTCTGTGTTATTGTTGTCTGTTGGTTGTCTTTGATTTTTTTCGATGCATCTTGACAGCTAATTAATAATAACAATATACTGAACGATAAAACAATTAGATTTTTCATATTTTTAAATTATTAGACGGTTTTTATAAAAATTTTATTTCAAAAATAAGTAAATCTTGCGATTCTATTTCATTTTTTACATAAAATATCTTTAATAAATCTATCTAGAATACCATTGATAAACTCTTTGCTTTTTGGAGTGCTGTAATCTTTAGAGATTTCAATGTATTCATCCATTGTTACTTTGTTGGGGATAGTTTGAATATACATCATCTCTGTAATTGCCATTTTCATAAGTATTAAGTCAATTAGGGCAATTCTTTCTTTATCCCAGTTTTTTGCTAATTTATATATTGTTGACCTAATTTTTTCTTCTTCTGTAATTGTTTTTTCCAATAAGTTTTTAGCAAATTCTTCATCGTCTGAACTTCTAAATATATTAAGGTACTTTAAGTTCTCTTCGTTGTTTATTCTTTCTAAGAACACATTATAGACAATCATTAAGTCATCATTCCAATATATTGAATAATCTTCTATAAAGTCATGTATCCCTTGATGAATAATCACCTTTTTTAATACATTAATGACAATTTTTTTATCATTTTGATATGATTCGTCATCAGACTGCATATACTTGATGTATAAATTTTCATTTTTTAAATTTTTAAAAATTTGTTTGAGAATTGTTTTTAATTTTTTGTAGTCAATTTTTTTTGATAATTTTTTCTTTGTATTTAGTTCTTTTAAGATTTGATTTTTAATAAATTTTTTATTTGGATTGAGGTCTTCTTTTGTAGGCAAGAATTTGTTTTTTCGAGTAATAATCTCCTCTTCAGCAATTTCACGTATTATTATTAATACATCAATAATAAAGTAATATAAATTTACATAATCAGTTAAATTATTTTTCAATGCTTTGTTGGTGTTTAATTTTTTATCTCCTAGTTGTTGATAAAAAGCATATAAAGTTTGAAAAACCTTGATTCTTATGTGTCTTCTTGGAAGCATTTAGGCGCTCTGTGTTTTGAACACTCTTTCTTTTGCAATTTTTAAAGCAGCTTTTTGAGAGGATATTTTTTCTTTTTCAGATTTTTTAAGTATTGCTATAGTAGTATCAAATATTTTTTCTGTTTTTTCTTTTACTTGTGATTCAGAAAATCCTTTTAATTCGGAATAAACATTAATTAATCCTCCGGCATTAATTAAAAAATCCGGAGCATATAGAATATTGTGTTTTATAAGTAGATCGTCATGAATATATTCTTTTGCTAATTGATTGTTTGCAGCTCCTGCAACAATTGCACATTTTAGCTGTGGAATAGTATGTTCATTTAGTGTGCCGCCTAGTGCACATGGTGCGTAGATGTCTATGTTTGAATTATAAATATTATCATGAATAGCCTTTACATTATATTTCTTTTGGATAGTTGTCATTTTATTTGCATTCACATCATTTACATATATGTCTGCACCTTCTTTAATTAAAAGTTCAATTAAGTTTCTACCAACATTACCAATGCCTTGAATTAATATTTTTTTACCTTGTAGTTTGTCAGAACCCCATTTGAAATATGCACTTCCTTTCATGCCCATCAATACTCCATATGCAGTGACAACAGAGGGGTCTCCACTGCCTCCGAGTTTTTTTGGTTTGCCTACTACATGATTAGTTTGCTCAAAAATAATTTCCATGTCATGTGTGGTCATTCCCACGTCTTCGGCGGTGATATATTGTCCTTTTTGTGATTCTACAAATTTTCCAAAGGATCGCATCATGTTGTCAGTTTTGTTATTAGATTCGCCAATAATGACAGCTTTGCCACCTCCTAGGTCTAAGCCAGTAATAGCAGCTTTATAGGTCATGCCTCTGGACAACCGTAATACATCTTTTGTTGCTTCACTGATATTATTATAATTCCACATACGTGTTCCTCCCAATGCTGGCCCTAAGTTAGTGTTGTGAATAGCAATTATTGCATTGAGTTTAGATTCTTCGTCAGAACAAAAGATGACTTTTTCATGTTTTTTCAAATTCATATATTCAAATACTTCTGGTGCTATGCCATCGACTTTCTTTATGTCACATATTTTCATCATTTGTTTTGAATGTAATTATTGAAAAATATTATTTATATAATGCAGCACAAAAGTAACTTTTTTATTTATAAATTGAAAAATATTTTTTTTGATGAAAGATTTAAAGTATTTAAATAAGTATTTTTTGA
>NZWM01000039.1 GCA_002698365.1 Flavobacteriales bacterium
AGATTGTTTGTTCTCAATAAGCGATATCTTTTTCTTGCTTTATTAATAAATATACTATTTGGCGTTTTTAATAATAATTCTTCATATTTTTCTTTTGCTTTTATTTTGTCCTCTATTATCTCTTCATAAATTCGTGCTTGGTAAAAAAGAGCATCATCATATAAAATATCATAATAGTATTTTTCACAAATTTCATTTAAGCTGTTGAGAGCATTATTGTATTCTTTTATTTTTATAAATACATCAAACTTTTTAAATAAAACTTCATCAATTAATGTGTGGTTTGGAAAAGCTGTTACTAAATCATTTAATGTGCTTAAACAATCGGAATATTTTTTTTGCTCAAACAATAGTTCTGCTTTTGCATATTTTAGTAATGCGAGATTAGTTGTGTCTAAATTAAGGTTGTCTGAAATTAATAACGACAATTTAATTGCATTATTTGCAATTAATTTAGACGTAGACATTTTTAAAACCTTCAATTGGTTTTGAGCCCACTCAAAATCACCTTTATAGTAATTGATTTTAATTTTTTCAAATTTTGCTGTCTGTCCGATAATATCTTCTTTAAAATCCTTTTCTACTTGTGAATAAAGTAAGCTTGCTTCCCAAATATCCCCATTTGATATTAAAATTTTCGCCAATTCCATTTTGCAAATAGCTATATCATATTTGTCTAGTCCTTGGTTTTGGATTGTGTTTTCTAATATTTGGATAGCTTTCTTTTCCTCATCTAAGTAGATCGCTAAAAGATTGCAATAGTTTTTCAAGGTAAATATGGTCTCTGATTTGATCCCAAAAAAATCTAATGCTTCATTGTGCGCTTTTGTTAGGTCTTTAATTTTGCTGTCTTTTTTCAGTTTTTGATTTTCTAAGATTTGAAACTCCATGTCTAACATTTGTAATGCACTGTATTCATATTCGTATGAGTTTTCATCACGACTTTCAATAATATAATTTAGCCCCTCTAAAGCAGTTTCATAATCTTCATTAGAAAAAGCAACATCACATAATGATATAATTTCCATACTATTGTTAAAAGAGGTTTTATCAATACTAATTTCATATTTTAATGCTTGATTAAATTTTTTTTCTTGTAAAAAGAGCCACACTAAAATTTTTGATACTTCATAAGAGTTTTCTTTTTGGATATTCTTCAAAAGAATTTTTTTAAGTTTTTTATTATTTTCATTTTCTTCATCTTCACTAATTGTTCTGCGCAGCATATTCTTTGCAGTTTGAAAATAGTTCGGGTGTGTTTTTATTAGTTGAATCAGGTTGTCATACATTGCGTCAATATCTGCTAAGTAAGAGTAAATATTTGCTATTTTTATTAGATAAGTGGCTCGAGGAGTTTCTTTATTTGCAATTAGATATGCAGATAGTGCAAATTCGTATTTTTTTTCTTTAAAAAATTTAGAACCTACAGCGGCTAAAAACCGGTTGTTTTTTTTTGCTTCGCTTAAAGCTAGTTCGAATGTTTCAGTCGCTAGCTTATTTTCTTTTCTTAGTTCATATATTTTTCCTAAGTCGATTAATATAGTGGGGTTGTTGTGTTGTTTGTAAAAAGATTTAATTGTTTTTTCGGCTTTTTTGTATGATTCTATTTTGATTAAACAGTCAACATATTTATCATAAATGCTCTTCACTTTTTTCTTTTTATATACACCTTCAAATAAAGTAGATGCTTTTTGAAAATCTCCTTGTCGATAGTATTCTATTGCTAGGTTCTCATCACTAATATTTTGGGCTATTAGGGATGCAGCTGATGTTAGTAAAAAAAATAAAATATAGTATTTAATTTTCATAGATAATTAATTCAATTTTTGCATTTAACGTATCAAATTTTGCATTTAATTGAGGCAGGATAGTATTAATGTTTTTCACTTCTTTTGACGTGGTTTTCACAAATATTTTTTCATTTTTTAAATATTCATCTAAGTCATGTCTCTTGTTTTTTGATTTCTTGTAGTCTAGTTTGAGTGTGTTTAGTTGCTTTTGGTTTATCGTTAATGTGTGTTTCAGATTGTTAATGGAATTAATTATAGCAGTTGTTTGGTTGATGTAATTCAAGTATTCTCGGTACTCAAAATATATCAACTCTACACTGATACTATCTAGTTCTTTCCCTTCTAATTCGAGAATATTTAATTTCCCAAGGTCAATGTTGTTTTGTATATGATTAATGTTAATATTTTCCAGATCACTCACATCCTTTAAAGTAATTTGTTCTAATTTTTCAATAGTTTTGATCTCAATTTTATTTTTCTGGTTTTGACATGAGCTGCAAATAATTAATATACATAGCACTATACTGTAAATTTTATTAGATAAAAACATTTTCTTTTTACATTGTGATACTGTCAAAGCCTAAGTATTTGTGTAGAACAACTGGCATTGTAATCGAGTTTTCTTTTTGATTTTGCTCCAAAATAGTTGCTACAATTCGTGGTAATGCTAGTGAACTGCCATTTAACGTGTGGCATAATATTGATTTTTTTTCTTCGTTGACACATTTTAAGTTTAATCTATTTGCTTGATATGTTTCAAAGTTAGAAACCGAACTGACTTCTAGCCATTTTTTTTGAGCAACCGAATAAACCTCAAAATCATATGTTAATGCTGACGTGAAGCCTAGATCCCCACCACATAATTGGACAATTCTAAATTTTAAACCTAGTTCTTTCAATAATTTGGTGACATGTTCTACCATTTCTTCAAGTATTTTATATGAATATTTGGGGTCACAAATCTGCACAATTTCCACTTTGTCAAATTGATGTAGACGATTTAATCCACGCACTTCTTTCCCATAAGAACCTGCCTCTCTTCTAAAGCAAGGAGAATAGGCTGTACATTTTATGGGTAATTCATTGTGATTATATCTAGTATTTTTAAACATATTTGTAATTGGGACTTCTGCAGTTGGTATTGCATATAGGTTGTCATTATTTATATGATACATCATCCCTTCTTTGTCAGGTATTTGTCCAGTGTTAAAGGCAGAATCTTCATTGACAAAATAAGGGGGTATGTATTCGGTATATCCAGCAGAAGCATTATAATCTAAAAAGAAGTTAATTAAGCCCCTTTGTAATTTGGCGCCAAGGTTTTTATATACTGGAAACCCAGATCCGGTAATTTGAGAACCTGTTTTAAAATCAATTATGTCATATTTTTCTGCTAATTCCCAATGAGGTAACAGTTTTTCTGCTTTATTTGTATTGTCAGAAAATTCTCTTTCCCAAGTTTTAATTACAATATTATTTGTGTCATCTTTTCCTTCTGGTACTGTGTCATGTGGAATATTTGGAATACGAATTAATTGTTTTTTAATTTTTTCCTCAATATTTTTAGCTATTTCAATTAATTCTTTAGAATCTATTTTTATTTGTCCGGCAATTTTCTTTAACTCTTCAATTTTTTCAAATTTTTTTTCTTTTGCAAATTGTCCAATGTTTTGTGCTAATTGATTACCTTTTGCAAGCATTTCATCTAATTTTTGTTGATTTTCAATTCTTTGATTATTCAACTGTAAAATAAGATCAATGTCCTGTTTGACATCAAGACCTCTTTTTTGTAATTTTTTTATAATTAAATCAGGATTGTTTTTTATTGTATTTATTTCTAACATATAGGCAATTATATATTAATCAAATTTACGCATTTATTTTACTTATTTTTTGTCAAAATGTAGAAATAAAAAAAGGCCCAACAGGCCTTTTTATTTCTATATGAGCAAATAATAGACTATTCTGTAATCACCGAGACAAAAGATTTATTATTTGCTTTTTTCTTAAACTTCACAACGCCATCAGTTAGGGCAAATAACGTATGGTCTTTACCCATGCCAACATTTTTTCCTGCATTATGAACAGTGCCTCTTTGTCTAATAATGATATTTCCAGCTATTGCTTTTTGTCCACCAAAAATCTTAACCCCAAGTCGTTTAGAATGTGATTCTCTTCCGTTTTTAGAACTACCCGCTCCTTTTTTATGTGCCATTGTATTTTATTTTTTGGTTGTTTTCTTCGCCGGTGTTTTCTTCGCCGGTGTTTTCTTTGTTGTTGTCTTTTTTGCTGTTGTTGTCTTTTTTGCCGTTGTTGTTTTTTTTGCCGTTGTTGTTTTTTTTGCCGTTGTTGTCTTGCTTGTACCTGTATCTTCTTCCACTTTTTTCACACTTTTTTTCTTTTTAGATACCGAAATATCGTCAATCTTAATTTTAGTAAGCATTTGTCGATGTCCATTTTTCACCTTATATCCTTTTCTTCTTTTTTTCTTAAAGACAATAATTTTCTTGTCTTTTATATGTTCAAGAATGGAGATAGTTACATTAGCTCCGTCAATTATAGGTGAACCAATAGTAATTTTATCACCATTCTGCAGTAGTGAAACAGCATCTAACACTAATTTGTCTCCTTTTTTTCCAGATATTCTATCAATGTAGAATTCCTGGTTTTTTTCTACTTTTAATTGTCTACCATCAATATTTACTACAGCAATCATTTATAACTTTTATTTTTTTAAGCATGCAAATATAATAAAACTTAATTATTAAACACGTTTATAATTCATAATAAATACACCAGCTAAAATCACAGCAATACCAATTACTTCATGAAAATCAATAATTTCAGAGTCTATAGTACCCCACATAATCGCAAAAATAGGAATTAAATAAGTGGTGGTGGATGCAAATAAAGCACTACATCGTTTGATTAAAACATTAAATAGAATAATAGCTAAAGAGGTGCAAACTAAACCTAAAATTAACAAGTATATAAAATGATCAAAATGTAAATAAATTTTATTTATTAATTCGTTAGGATTGTTATTTCCCATATATACAATGGGAATAATTGAAGAAAAAAAAGATGAAATGACTGCAATGTCTAAAGAATTTAATGACTCCAATTTATTTTTTATTGTATTTATACTTATAGCATAGCATATTGTTGCAAATATTATTAATAAACTATATAATATGTTATTATTTCCCATTGTTGCCGGAGCAAGTAAAATATATGTACCTATTAAACCAATTACAATACCAAGAATACTTTTGGTGTTCCATTTTTTGATGTTGAAAAATACTATCCCGATAATTAATGTAAAAATAGGAGTAAGTGCATTTAACATTCCTGCAAAAGATGAGTCTAAAAATACTTGTGATTTTGCAAATAAAATTGCCGGTATTACTGTACCTATTAAACTTACAATTAATAAAGAAGTGATTTGGTTTTTTTTAACTCTTTTTAGACTTCTAGGTAATAGGGGAAAGAGAATTAAGAAGGCAATAATAAGTCTTAAAAAGCCCACTTCTATATAGTTAAATACAAGAAGACTTTTTTTCATTAATATGAATGAAGACCCCCACATTAATGACAAAACTAATAGTATGAACCAATTAATTATAGTTGTTTTACTCATATCCAGAAATTTAAAATAATAATTATATGTGGAAAAGCGTTTATATTTATGTAATATTATAATTATATTTGTTTTTTGTAATTTAAATTATCTCATTATGATGAAAAAAATCTTAAAATTATTTATTTGTTGTGCAATTAGCTTTGGTTTTGCACAGAACAATACTTTATTAAATGTAAAAATTGACGGCATGCATTGTGCGGGTGGTTGCGCTAAAATGATTGAAAACTCTTTGAATCAAAATGATGGCATTTCTGCAGCGGTTGATTTTCAAAATTCTTCAGCAACAATTATATATGATTCTGAATCATTTTCAGCAGTGAAAATAGTAGATATGATTAATGGTTATGGAAGAGGAACAGCATCACTAGTGGGGACTAAATCGAAAGAATGCTCTAAGGGTAAAGAGTGTTGTCAAAAAACTGGAAAAGTTAATGCAAGTTGTGACAATAAGAGTCAAGGTTGTTGCAGCTCTTCTAAAAAAGGGGTGTCTAAAAAAAAGAAGAAAAAATCTAAAAGTGACAATTCTCTAACAGGCATGATACCTGGCCATACTGGCTGCACAAAAAGTTGTTGTTCTACTAAATAGTTACATATTAGATTTTTAAATTTAGATTCTATTGAATGATTTAAAGCTATATAATAGCTTCTGTAGGTTCACTATTTACTCCGTTTTTCTAGTTATATGTGCTGGCGGCTTTGTCAGGATGACTGGATCTGGCATGGGTTGCCCTGATTGGCCTAAATGTTTTGGCTCTTGGATTCCTCCAACTACTATTGCAGATTTACCGGTCAACTATAAAGAAATATATTCCGATAGAGGTTATGATAAATTAGATTTTAATGTATTTAATACTTGGGCTGAGTATTTGAACAGGCTCTTAGGTGCATTAGCGGGATTTTTTTGTTTTGGGCTCTTGCTTCTTTCAATAAAAAACTGGATAAATAATTCACATCAAAATTCCCCGCAATACTCAGTTCATAAAAATCGACATAATAAATACCTTATTTTATTTTCTATTATTTTAGTTGTTTTAATGGCTTTCCAAGCCTGGATGGGGGCCCTAGTAGTTTATTCTATACTATCACCCTTTAAAATAACTATTCATATGTTCATAGCGCTATTAATTGTTGCATTATTAATTTTTTTATATCATTATACAGCCCCTGAATCATCTCAAAAAAAATGGCCCTCTATTAAAACTCCATGGTTAATATTTGCTATTTCTATTTTATTGATTCAAATACTATTAGGTACTCAGGTACGAGAAAGTATAGATACATTGTTGGATTCACATAATAAAGCAAATATTATATCACAACTTCCAAGTATTTTCAACTTCCATAAAACAATAGCATTATTAGTGCTTTTTTCTAATGGTATTATTCTTTTTTATTATCGGCAATTAATCAAGCAGGTATTAGAATTAAAAGCGATTATTTTTATAATATGTTTCCTTTTTTGTACTGGATTATTTATGAATTACCAAGCATTTTTAGGCATCTATCAATGGATTCACTTAATATCTGCGGTATCTTTGTTTATGTGTCAGTTTTCTCTTCTTTTAAAGCAGTTTGATTTACCCATTCCAAAGTTTCCATAATCTGCATTATATCTTCTCTTAAATAATTAATAATGGGTCGTAAAGAATCTTGATTTGGTGTTACTGAAAAATATAAAGCTCCTCGCAAAAAGTGATTAGTACTATCTGTAATATGAAATTGTACCGAAGATGCTGTCTCGCCATAGATATCATATAGTGTGCCATATGTGTTATTACTATTATTTTGGTATCTTTTTTCCGTTATTTCATCTGCTTTTAAAGTATGTTTATAAACCATTGTTCGTGATTCCTCTATTAAGTTAAATACATTATTGGACACTGTTTTATAAGTTAAATGAATAGTGGCTTTTTGATTAATATAGTCTAAATCTATCCAACAATTATGTCCTTCAACTGATTTATTTTGAATTTTCCAATATGATGGTGCATGAAAATTAAAAGGACATTGTGTTAGATTGAAGATGGTTTGTGCTTTTGGTTCTAAATGAATACGAAGATATCCATTTGGTTTCGGAGAAAATCTTTCTTGGCAACCAGATAGAATTAATATTGATATTATACTATATATATATTTCATTTTTCTATTAACTCAGTTTTGATAGATATAATTCTTTTTTTATTAATTTTTTCTATGGTGAATTTACATTTATCAAATATTATTGTTTTCCCCTCTTCTGGCATTTCCTCAATTCTTTCTAGAATAAATCCAGCTAGTGTGTCGGATTCTCTTTTCTCTGCCTCAAACCATTTACCTTCGATATTTAAAATTCTATAAAAATCGTTTAAAGACGTTTTCCCTTCAAAAATATATTTATTGTTATCTATTTTTGAATAGATAATATTTTCTCGATCAAATTCATCACTGATGTCTCCAACAATTTCTTCTAACACATCTTCTAATGTGACAATTCCAGATGTTCCCCCATACTCGTCAACTACAATTACCAAGTGTGTTTTTCTTTCTTTGATTTCTTTTAATAAATCATCAATTTTTTTACTTTCTGGGACAAAGAAAGGTTTTCTAATTATCTTTCTCCAATTATACTCTAGGTCATCAAAATAAGGTAATAAATCTTTAATATATAATATACCTTTAATTTGATCTATAGTATTTTCAAATACGGGAATTCTAGAATATCCAGAATTCAGAATAACATCTATTACTTCTTTAAATGAGGTATTAATATTTAGAGCTACTATATCTATTCTCGCTTTCATGATTTGTTTTACGTCAGTTTGGCCAAATTGAATAATGCCTTCTAAAAATCTTTTTTCTTTATCTTCTGTATCTGAAGTAATATTTACTGCCTGTGATAAACTTTGTAGTGATAATGACGATTTTTTTTGAATATTATTATCTATCAAATTTGTGGATTTTACCAAAATATTAGAAATAGGATACAGTATTTTTTGAATAAAAGATAATGGAATTGCCATGATTTCGGCTACAATAAGAGGATTTTTATTAGCATATGTTTTAGGAATAACTTCACCAAAAAGAAGTATTAAGAAGGTGATTAAAACTATTTGAATTAAAAAATTTAAAATGGGACTATCTAAGATTAGCTGATTCGTAAAAATTATTGAGGATAAAATAATAATGGTAATATTAATTAAATTATTTGTAATTAATATGGTGGCTAATAGTAGTTTTGGAGAATGAATTAATTTAATAATTAATTTATGTTTTTTGAATTTTGATTCAGCAAGTTTACTTTTATCTGTCGGTGTTAGTGAGAATAATGCGACCTCTGAGCCTGAAATTAAGCCAGAACAAATTAATAGTAAAACACAGGAGATCAAGGGTGTTAATAAAATATAACTAGAAAGCTCGGGGTCCAAAATAAAATTGATTAAATTTTAAGAGAATGGTAAATCATTTTCGACAGAACTTTCTTCGGTGTTATTGTTTGACATATTACTAGGAGGTTGATATCCCATGTCGGATTTGTCTTCTCGTTTTGATCCCAGCATTGTCATCGAATCACCTTGAACATCTGTCGCCCACTTTTTGACACCATTTTCATCTTCCCAAGATCGAGTTTTTAGTTTCCCTTCAATACAAACGGAATCTCCTTTCTTTAGGTATTGTTCTGCTACTTCTGCTGTTCTTCTCCAAAGTACAATATTGTGCCAGTCTGTGTTGGACACTAATTCACCTTGTTTATTTTTATATTTTTCAGTAGTTGCTATTGAGAATTTAGCCATTTTAGTTCCATCTCCCATTTCTCTGATTTCAGGATCGGCACCTAAGTTGCCTATTAATATCACTTTATTGAATGAACCAGCCATAAGTTTATTGTTTCTTTTGTTATTCAAGTAAATATAACTAAAATTTTATTTTTTTTCATTTGTAAATTGAATCTTTAAATACTTTTCTAATGGTTTAGGGAAAGGATATTTATTGATGTGTACTTTTTTTATTTTTTTTGTATAAGCATAAATATTTAAACTTTTAACACTGATATGCCAAAAAGTAATTTTTAATTTTTGATGTGACAAATTGTGTTCTTCATCATAATTTTTTTTGATATTAATTATTTCAAAACATTTTAGTTCTTTTTGATTCAATA
>NZWM01000040.1 GCA_002698365.1 Flavobacteriales bacterium
AGCAACTAAGAATATGAATATCGTTAAGTAATTAATGATAAGCATAAATAAAAAGAGCCCCGAAAATCGGGGCTTTTTTTATAATTTATATTTATGTCAATATTATTTTTTTTCAAATCTTTTCACATCTACATCAGAATCAATAACACCATTATAATAAATATAATCCACTAAACATTTAGATAAATATGGTGATAATAATACTCCCCTAGTGCCAAGTCCATTTAATATATACATATTTTTATACTGATTATGTCTTCCTACTATAGCTCGTCTATCAAATGTTGAGGGACGTATACCAGATCTTTGAGAGATTATTTTATATGGTAGCTTAAGAGTTTGATCTAGCATTGATTTAATCTCTGCCTTCGCTTCTGCTGTACATAGATTATCTAAATTGTTCCAATCATATGTTGCACCAACAGAATAATAATCATTGCCTAATGGAATAAGTAAAAATCGTGAATGCAATATATTTTTTAAACTTAGTCCCTTACAGTAAATAGCTAAAATTTCCCCTTTTGTAGGTTTTAAATTCAAATATTTAAAATATGGGTTGTGAAATAATTTTACCCCTTCGCAAAAAATAATGTTTTTTGAAAAAATATTATTATAATATAATCCTTCATGCTCAAAAACTAATTTTTCATAATTAAAATCTTCTTCTATTAGTATTTTCTTATCTACATAATGGTTTTTAAATAACCTTAATAATAAAGGAATGTCTATTCTGCCAGCTTTTTTTACTAAGCCATAAAAATTCGTATTTATTAATCCTTCTTTATTAATTGTAAGGATTTTCTGTGACATATAATCAAATTTATGTTTTGATGGTGATTTACTAAGCCACATGTTTTGAGCATATACTGTTTTCAAGTACTTATAAATACCTTCATTTTCAATAAAATTGTGTTTTAAAAAATGTTCTATTTCATTATAAAATTTATAGAAATAACTTATCTGTTCATCTGCTTTCCATACTTTTGTAAACCATTTTAGTACTAATGGATTATATACGCCTAATGCAACCTTAGAAGAAGAGTTGTCTTCTACTTTATCTATAATAATAAAACTTTTCTGATTCTTAATTAATTCAAAAGCAAAACATGTTCCTGCTATGCCTTGGCCTACAATAATAAAATCAACATTCATAAAAAGGATATAAAAAAACCCCCAAGTTGGGGGTTTTTATTTTTTTAGTAATTCCACATATCACTTTCATAACGCCGTATCTGTTCCCTAATCCTCTCTCCCTCTAGTAGTTGTTCTAAAGTTCTACCTGGTAAGTAATTATTGATTTGTCTGTCATATACATTTGACTCTTTAATAATACTCGAAGCAAATAATTTTCTATGAAAAAATTCATCAAAAGACATTCGTTGAGCAATATTACCATCTAATGGAAACACTTTGTGATTAGCTAACAATTGACGAATTTCAGGAAAATAAAATGTGCCTAATTCTTTTACTGTTCTATCTGATCCAGTATACATGGACTGTGCATTTTGAGCAAGGACTAAAGGAGTAATTGAAATATATCTATAATCCAATTTTGACTTTCTTTTGTCAAAAAATATTTCTTCATCAATATAATAACCCACTATATCAACTGCTCGATATTCAGTAAGCACATCATTTTCATCTATAACATCTCCAAATTCATCAAATGTTTCTACAGTTTGTACAAATTGAAATAGACCTGGTTGGTTATTAGATCGATTTCCCACAACCTCGTCAGTAGTATACTGTCTTGTTAAACTCGAATTAAATACTGAAACTAATGGTTGCCCTGTTTCTGGATTAATAGTTGTTGCTGCATCTTTTAATATTTGATATAAATTTTTGCGAGCATCCATGCCACTTAAAACTTCATTTACTAATGTTGTCACTCCATTTTTCATATAGCTATCATATCCTACAGCTACTGGAAAATATAAGGGATGATTTTGTGAAATTCTAATATCTAATATTTTTTTCACTCTCTTTGCCCATAAAACATCATCCTCACTCACGTAAGTATATGGAATCATTCTATGGTGACCTGTTTTCTCATCTGAAACTATAGTCGAATTATCTGACCAAATTGCTTTAGATCTATGAGTCAAATTATCATTCCAAGCATCATTATCTGGATTATTCACATTAGATTGCGGATGTGGAGTTGATCTGAATTCATTATTTGAATTATCTTTTTCCCCCATATAATACGTTGTTTGATTTGAATCATTCCAACCACGATTTGATCTATTTTCCTGAGAAAACAACACATCTGTGGTAAGAAATAAAACAACAAATAATAAAATTTGATTTTTCATAATAAAACTATTTAATTTTTACTGTAATTACTCCTGGCATAGTTTGAGGCTTTTGACCTTTTACACCAGCAATTTTATATTTAATATCTCTGAAAGTTATTTGTTGACCTGGTTTAATCCCATTAAATGCACTTTTCATATCTGTCGACCACTTACCTGCTGTACCCTTCAAGGTTTGTTCACCACCACTACCAAAGTAAGACATAGTATATGAAACTACTTCATATCTAAGATCAAATTCAAAGTCTTTTAATTTCGCTGTAATACCCCATGTATTAGATAATTCAGCTTTAGATAATTCTCCATAACCAACTAATCTACCAATCATTGGGACAGGATCTGGCACATTCTTAACTCGAAAAACTATAGGTTTTCCAATATTTTTTTTATTTGCTTTTACATTAAGTGTTATCTCTTTTAATCGATCTTTTCCACGTTGTTGTGGTATATTAATCTGATATGTTCCGTTTTTTATTCGTTTAATTTTACATTGTGAAGAGCTAGCATAAAGAGACAATTCATCTGAACTGTAGCCAGGAACAGAAACAGAGACAGGGTTGTCTACCACGGTGTATAATACATTCATTTTATCTGGTGAAATAACTGACATTGAAGCATCTACTCGATATTGCTGCTTAAATTCATACCTCTTTTCACCTTCTTCTGATTGCACTAAAATATCCCCACCTAACCAGTATGTTCCTTGTTTAGTTGGCTTAACAGAGTATATTCCTTGACTCCCTTGAACTTCCAAATTAGAAAGCACCGTTGTTGAATCTACCCTAACACCATCTGAATTATAATTATAAACATTAAAAGTAGGTAGCTGATTTGTATCCACTCCAGCAATAAAAACTCTAGCATGAAAACTATCACCAAGCATAATAGTTTGTCTTGGTGCAGTCACAACTCCTATTTGAGAATTTACAGTAATTGAACTTTGTCCTGTTTTTTTCTGAATCAATTCCAAAACAGCACCTTCCATATTTCCTACATCTAATTTCATTTGATTCATAAAAGCCATGGCTGCAACTGGTACATGTCCATAATACTGATTTTTCTCCCAAGGAATCTCTTTACTAGAACCCTCAACTACATGATCTTTTGTGTTAAATAGAGATAATATATTTAATTTATAAATCTCATCTTGCCCTTCGTATATACCTAAGCTATCAAGAGACAATAAAAACTCTCTATATTCATCTCTAGCGGCTTTTAACAACTGGCCATAACCATAACCTTTATCTTCTACCGTTTTAACTAAAACCTTAATTGTAACCTCTTTATCATCTAATGCTTCTAGTTCATCTGTACCCTCTTTTAATCCAGCCTCCGCCTGTATTTTAAATCTGATAGAATCAATAACCGCAATCAACTTCTCACTTTGAGATTGAACCTGATCAGCCACATCATTCCATTGGCCTAATTTCTCTGGATTATTTAAAGCTTTTAATTCAAAGTCATTATATTGTTTTTTGTTAAACTCGTGCTTTTCACTATACGAAAAACCAATAGAAGTATCCATTTTATGAAAAGCATCTAGTACTTCTTTAGAAACATTTAATGCTAAAAGAGCTGTTAGCACTAAATACATCATGTTAATCATCCTCTGACGAGGACTCAATTCACTCATATGATTCCCTGCCATATTACTTTTTCTTTGTGTTAGTCATAGCATTTAACATGCCACCATAAACGTTGTTTAAAGCATTTAAATTTTCTGTTAATGTTTGCAATTCAACATGTAATCTTGCTGTCTGATCTAAAGATGAAGTTAAATTACCCGTCATCTTCTGTGTCGCCATAAATTGCTGTTCTGAAGACTTAATTTGCTCCATATATAAATCATTGATTTTTTCTAAATTATCTGATGCAGATAACATTTGTGTATTATATTTTTTAGTTCCATCTGCAAGATCGCCTAAACCACTAGCCGAATTACTGAGTTTTTTAAGTCCATCACCTAAATTCTTAATCGTCTTAGCATCTACATTTACATCTTCTAACATTTTATCTAATTGTTGAGTTACTGTAACATCATCAGGATTTGAATCTTCAGCATCTAAAATACCTGGATAAGCTCTTTCCCACTTATAATCCTTTGGTGGTTTTTCCCAAGCAGACATAAAAAATATTAATGCCTCTATTCCCATCCCCAACATTAACATTTGATTAGCACCTGGTAAATGTAATATTTTAAATAGTGCACCAAGAATTACCAGAGATGCACCCCATCCATATAGATAAGGCATTAAAAATTTATACAATTTTGAATTAGCAAAGTTCATATTATTAAAATTAAAGTTAAAACTATAAGTCGTGCTTAATTAAAGTATTTAGTTTATTTATTTTTCTTTTTCTTCTTTTTCTGTTTTTTATCTTTCACACCCTGAAAAATTTCTTCAAACTGGCCTTTTCCTTCTTGATAAGGACGACTTTTCACACATCTAAAACCAATATAACATCGGCTACTATCTTGATATTCGAAGTCTCGAGCTCCGATTTGTAAAAATGCTCCTATATCTTTCCAAGACCCCCCTTTAACTACTTTCTTTTTAAAGTGTGGGTGATCTTCGCTTTGAGCATCATAAGTATATTCTGGATTTAAATCAGAAGAAAATAAATCTGCCATAGGGTCAAAAGCGCTTTCTGTCCATTCAGCTACATTCCCAGCCATATTATATAAAAAGTAATCATTAGCTGGATAATGATCAGACGGAGCAGTATATATATATCCATCTGCCCAATAATTTCCTCTTAATGGTTTAAAGTTTGCTAAAAAACATCCTTTCACGTTTCTTGAATATGGCCCACCCCAAGGAAACATAGCTAATTCTCGACCACCTCTAGCTGCCCACTCCCATTCTGCTTCAGTAGGCAATCTATACTCAGTTTCAAACTGCCTTCTCTCTTGAGGTAAATGATATAGTTTATAAGCTGTTCGCCAATGACAAAATGCTTTTGCTTGTTTCCAACTAACACCAACAACAGGATAATCACCATATGCTGGATGCCAAAAATACTTATCAAACATAGGCTCATTAAAATTATATGTAAAATCATGTATCCATGTCAAAGTATCTGGATAAACAGGAATTCTTTCTTTTACAAGAAAAGCTTCTTCTCTGCCACCTTCTAATTCTCTGTAATCTCCCTCTGTATAATCATCATCATATTGATATCTATTAGCTTTTGGCGAAGCGGCATTACGATTAAACCAGTTATATTCATAAATTAATTTTCGAGTATCAATTAATTTAGTTTGAAAAAATGGACGAATATTAGTTTCTTGATCCCACATCTGATCCTCCATAATTAATGTTGCCGTCATCGCTTCAGTAACTTCATCATTTTGAAAGTTTAAATTTTTATACCAATCTATATAATATGTGTCCGGATCATATGTTTCGGTTGCATCCATTAATTGTTCTGAGTTCCAGTTAGGATTCGGGTCTTTTGGCCAGCCCCACTTTTGTTCATCTACATTGTCAACTAAATACCTTCTAATTATAGAATCTCTTACCCAATGAGTAAATTGCCTATATTCATCGTTTGTGATTTCCGTTGCATCAATCCAAAATGGACTAATTGTAATGGTTTTCATACTACTATTTGAATATGGCACATCTTGATCATTCGCTCCCATCGTAAACGACCCACCAGGAATAGGTTGCATTCCAAGAGGATCTGCTATTGTGTAATCAAGTCTAGTTGTCTTTCTTCCCGTCAACTCACCATTAGGTGAAAAGCAAGCTGAAAAATTAACTAACAAAAAGCCAATAAAAAAGAAATAAATTATTTTTTTCATAATCTAAAAAATTTATAAAATTTATAAGAAGCGTACACTTCTATAACGTGTATCCCCTCTTCCTATTATATCTAATTCAAACGAATATCTTAAAAATAGTTCGTGACTACCATTTGCTTGCGAAGATAATTTTGAAGTAACTAAATCAAATGCATACGCAAGCGTCAGATTGTTCGCTATTTGAAAACCAGCTAAAAAACATAATGCGTCTTCATATCTAAATGATACGCCAGTCCAATAATTTTCTTTAAAAAAAGTATTAATATTTAAATCTGTTTGTAAAGAAACACCATCTGTTTTTGAGAAAATATTTGCTCTTAGAGAAAAATCTTCAGTAATATCGTAATCATAACCAGCCAAAAAATAATAATGTCGTGCTATATCATATTCAGCAGCACCATTAACATCCACTGTCATAGGAATAAGATGTGTTGCTGACAAACCTAAATAATAATTTTCTGATGTAAAATAAAAACCTAAACCAAGATCTGGCACACTTTTAGTAGATCCTGGTGGAGGTAAATTTGCATCAGATGTGCCATCGGGAGTAACCCAAGTAGCTCCAGGCCAACCACATTGTAAAAGCCCAAAACTAAGCCCCATTCCAAGTTGATGATCAGGACCTAAGCCCAATTGATAAGCATATGAAAGAGAAACAGTATTTGTGCTCTGAGCACCAACTTTATCTGTGATTACATTTAGACCAACACCCCCCTTTATCCTATCAATATATGCATGAGCATTTAAATTATTAGTTGTCGGGGCACCATCAATACCAACCCACTGACTTCTATGCAATAGTGTTGCGTGTAATTCCGGATATGCACCAGCTACAGCTGGATTATACATAAACTTATTAAACATGTTATGGGTAATCTGAGGGTCTTGCTGCGAAAACACAGAATAAAACATACATGTCAAAAAAAGAAAACTAACTCTAAAAAGAGTATTGCGAAACAAGAACATTATATCACTTATAAAATTATGTGCTTAAATATATAGATTTTTTTTCTTTTTAGAACAATTTAATTTTGAAATTAATAGATAAAAAAAAAAACTAACTAATTATTGATTTAAAAGGAACATATTATGTTGTTTTCAAAATTCTATAAATACGCCTAGGTATGTCACCCGAAATAGTGTTTAAATAATCTTCATAAGAACAAGGAATAACGGTATCTTTATAATTAGTTTCTTGATCAAAATCCATGGATGAAGATACCCACCAACGTCCCGTATTTTTGCTTTTATAAAACACAAATTGAAGATTAGAATTTTTAACTGGTATTAAATATTTTTGATAATTAATATTAATTGTTTTAGAGCTTGGATAATCAGTTGTTCTCAAACTAAAACCTTCCAAAAAGTACCAAATGATTTGACTAATTAAATTAGCTGTCTGATTAGTAAGGTCTTTTAAACCATCGAATTCAAACAAACCAAAAGAACTAACTCGATCACTCATACCAGCATATCTGGATATCACACAAGCATGATGTGCCTCCAGACCATTTGGAGAGGGAAAAGAAGTCGCAGGTGAATCGGCCTGTTTAATTGCTGACAAATCAAAACTAACTATATCTGCACCTCTTAAGTATGGCTCTGACTCTTTAATATTTTCTCTTAAATCTCCTAACCTACAACTTTCAAATAACATTTTATCGAGCAAATGGGATTCATCATTTTGACATAAATAACTTTGAAAACCAAGATTTATAAAGTTAGTTAAATGATTTGGTTCTTGTTTAATAATGTATCCGATGAAGTTTCTTGAATTAATATTCAAACCATCTGTATCAATTAAATCAAACCTAGAATCAACACACAATAAATTAACTCCCTTCGTAAAGGAACCGTAAGCCTGGTACATAGGATATACTAAATCCTGAGACCCACCTAAAACTAAAGGAAAAACACTTTGACTCAATAAATGAGAAATGACATCATTAAGAGCAAAGTATGTGTCCTTTACATTATCCCCTGCTTTTAAATTACCAAAATCGGAAATCCTAAGCTTCCAATTACCTTCAAAAAGGCTATAAAATGATTTTCTAAACTCAGAATATGAAGAAGATTCTATCTTTTGAACAGAACCTCTATTTTCAGGAACCACAATAAGAGCAATGTCAATATTATCTATATCAGGAAATTCTGCACCCGCATAACAATCAAGATTAAACCCAAGTTGATTCTGATTTAATGTTTCTTTAAACGCAAGAATGTCTTTTGAAACTGAAGAAAAATAATTAGAAAACATAAAGACAATATAAAAATTGTTTTGTTATTTTTTTGTAGATTTTTGAATTAGATTTAAACAATCTTGTTGAGTTATTTTTTTTGGATCTATGTCTTTTGGTATTTTATAGTTTTTTCCTTGTTTTTTAATGTAAGGTCCATATCTACCATTAAGAACCTCTATAAGCCCATCTTCAAATTCAAAAGTGTTTATAATTCTTTGTTTTTCAAAATTCTCTTTATCCTTAATTATTTGAATACAAGTTGACAAATTCACTGTCAAGGGATTATGATCCGATAAAGAAATGAATTTGCCATTATAGCGAATATAAGGGCCATATTTACCTTCTGAAACAATTATTTCTTTATTGTCAAGAACACCCACATTTCTAGGTAAAGAAAACAATTCGAGAGCTGATTTCAAATCTATAGACTCTAGTGTTTGTCCTCTCAAAAGCTTTGCGTATTTTGGTTTTTCACCACCCTCAACAACCTCACCAAGTTGAACAATGGGACCAAATTTTCCTAATCTAGCATAAACTGTTTTTTTACTTATTGGATCCACACCTAACTCCCTCAGACCAGTCACTTTAGAACTATTTTTATCTACCTCTAGCACTTGGGGCTCAAATTGTTTGTAAAAATGGTCGATAACATCAATCCATGCTTTTTTACCGGCAGCAATATTATCAAATTCATCTTCAACTTTTGCAGTAAAATTAAAATCTAAAATATCTGAAAAATTATCCACCAAAAAATCATTAGTTATTTTTCCTATTTCAGTTGGAAGTAGTTTTTTCTTTTCAGACCCAACAAATTCGTCTATTATTGTTTCTGTAATTTTTTTGTTCTCTAGCACAAATTGAGCGTGCTGCTTTTGAACTCCTGTAACATCGCCCAATTCAACATATTCTCTTTTTTGTATCGTTGATATAGTTGGTGCATAAGTAGATGGACGCCCAATTCCCAGCTCTTCTAGTTTTTTAACTAAAGAAGCTTCTGTAAATCTAGATGGGGGCTTTGAGTACTTTTCTTTTGCTGTAATTATATTTGGAATGAGTAATTGAGACTCTTTTAAATCTGGCAAGATTATGTCTTTTTTATTACTTGAAGAAATGCCTTTGTGAACCTTTAAAAAACCTTCAAACTTCACAACTTGACCCTTTGCAACAAAAGTAGATTTTTGCTTATTTGAAACATTGATATGAATTTGTGTTCTATCAATAATTGCATCACTCATTTGAGAAGAAACTGTTCGCTCCCATATTAATTTATACAGTTTTTTTTGAGCATCATTATTCCCACAAATATTACTACGAACATTGGTTGGCCTAATAGCTTCATGAGCTTCCTGGGCCACTTTAATTTTTGTACTATAGAACCTTTGATTATGATATTCTGAACCATAGGATTCCACAACATAGTCTTTAATATTCAACAAAGCATCTTTTGATAAGTTAGTAGAGTCTGTTCTCATATAAGTTATATGTCCCGATTCATACAATTTTTGGGCAACACTCATAGTTCTACTAACAGAAAAACCCAATCTATTAGAAGCTGCTTGCTGCAAACTAGAAGTCGTAAATGGTGCAGAAGGTGAACTTTTAGATGGTTTTGTTTCAATTAATCCAATTTTAAATTCTGCATCAACAAAGGACATTAACAATGATTTTACATCTGTTTTTAACTCTATAGTATCCCGTAAAACTGCAGGAAAAACCTCCAATTCATTAGTCTGAAACTCAGCAACTACAGTGTATGAATTTTTAGGAACAAATGCTTGTATACTTTTTTCTTTATCTACAATTAATCGAACTGAAACAGACTGCACTCGACCTGCAGACAAGCCACTCCTTACTTTTTTCCATAAAATAGGAGACAACTTAAATCCAACAATTCTATCTAAAACACGTCGAGCTTGTTGTGCATTAACTAAATTAATGTCTATATTTCTTGGATTTTTTATTGCTGTCTGAATAGCATTTTTAGTTATTTCATTGAACACAATTCTATTGACCTTTTTACTCTGCAAACCCATAGCCTCATACAAATGCCACGCGATAGCTTCACCTTCTCTATCTTCATCTGTCGCCAACCATATTACATCACATTTTTTCGCATCTTTCATCAACCCTCTAAGTACTGTTTTCTTATCTTCTGAAACCTGATATTTAGGACTAAACGAATTTGCAATATCTATGCCCATATTTTTCTTTTCCAAATCTCTAATATGCCCATAACTAGAAACCACTTTGAAATCTTTGCCAAGAATTTTTTCAATAGTGCCAGCTTTAGCAGGTGACTCAACAATAACCAAATTGTTCATGTAGAATATAATTTTAAAAACTTATGCAAAAATAATTTTTTTTGTGACATCGATTCTATAATATTTTTTTAAAAACTAAAAAGACTAAACTTTAATGACGATTAAAATTATTACATGTCATTTTGTCATGTTTTATTTTTTTTTGTAAATTTACTCACAAAGAAATCAAAAAAATGAGTGGCTTAACCAGTAGTAAACACAACACAAAAACAGAGCCAAAAATTGGCAAGAAAAAACTTTATATACAAAGCTATGGATGTCAAATGAATTTCTCTGACAGTGAAGTTGTGGCGTCTATATTAAAAAAAGAAGGTTACAGCACCACAAAGAACTCAAGTGAAGCAGACTTGATACTGCTCAATACATGTTCAATAAGAGAAAAAGCTGAACAAACAGTAAGAAAACGAATTAAAGACTTTAAAAAAAATAAAGAAAAAAATTCTAATGTAATAATTGGAGTATTAGGCTGCATGGCAGAAAGATTAAAATCAAAGTTCATAGAAGAAGAGAAATTGGTTGACTTAATTATTGGACCAGACGCATACAGAGATTTGCCAAAATTAATTAATGAAACAATGGATGGTCGAAAAGCTGTTAATGTCATACTATCAAAAGAAGAAACATATGAAGACATTAATCCTGTTAGACTAAATAGCAATGGGGTCACAGCCTTTGTCTCAATTATGCGTGGATGTGACAACATGTGCAGCTTTTGCGTAGTTCCATTTACCAGGGGGAGAGAGAGGAGCAGAAATCCAAAAAGCATTTTACAAGAAATTGATCAACTGAATAAAACAGGATACAAAGAAATAACTCTTTTAGGTCAAAATGTGGACTCTTATCTATGGTTTGGGGGTGGGCCAAAAAAAGATTTTTTAAAAACTCCCATTGAGCAAATAACTGAAAAATTAGACTTTGCAGACTTATTAAATACAATTGCACAAGAATATCCGAAAATACGAATTAGATTTTCCACATCCAATCCGCAAGACATGAAAGACAAAGTGCTCGAAACTATTGCACTACATCGAAACATCTGCAATTATATACACCTACCTGTACAATCAGGGAGTTCAAAAATATTAAAACTAATGAATAGAGGCCACACAAGAGAATGGTATCTAGATCGAATTAAATCAATAAAAAAACACATCCCTAGCTGTGGAATATCATCAGATTTTATCACAGGATTTTGTGATGAAACCGAACAAGACCATCAGTTAACACTAAGTTTAATGGAAATTGTTAAATACAATTTCAGTTATATGTTTTATTATTCTGAAAGACCCAATACTTTTGCACAAAGACAACTATCTGACAATATTCCTGAAAAAGTAAAAAAAAGAAGACTACAAGAAATTATTGATCTACAGCAAAAGCATTCATTATTTAGAAATCAATTAAACATAGGGAAAACACATGAAGTATTGATTGAGGGGATTTCAAAAAAATCAAATAAACATTTTTATGGAAGAACGACGGACAATACTGTAGTTGTCTTTGCAAAAAGAAAATTTTCAATAGGAGATTTTGTAGATGTTGAAATTAAAAAGTGTACATCTGCTACACTAATAGGAGAAATAGTCTAAAAAAAGAATATGAATAATGACATAATAAAAATAAAACAAAGGTTTAATTTGGTTGGAAACTCCCACCTATTTGTTAGAGCACTAAAAAAAGCTTTGAGGGTTGCAAACACAAACATATCTATTCTAGTAAGTGGTGAAAGTGGAACAGGAAAAGATATTATTCCCAAAATTATCCATGAAAATTCTGCGAGAAAACATGGACAATTTATCGCGGTTAATTGTGGGGCAATCCCTGAAGGAACTATTGACAGTGAATTATTTGGACATGAAAAAGGTGCCTTTACTGGAGCAATAAATAGCCGAAAAGGGTATTTTGAAGTTGCAAATAATGGAACTATCTTTTTAGATGAGATTGGAGACTTGCCTGCAGCAACACAAGTGCGACTATTAAGAATATTGGAAAATGGTGAATTTATCAAAGTAGGTTCATCTCAAGTAGAAAAAACCAACGTTAGATTAATTGCGGCGACTAATTTAAATCTATTGGAAGCTGTTGAAAAAAATCAATTTCGAGAAGACTTGTATTATCGAATCAATACTATTGAAATTGAAATGCCACCACTAAGATTGCGAAAAGAAGATATTCATTTAATGTTTCGGAAATTTGTTTCTGACTTTTGCAGCCAACATAAAATGCCAAGTTTAAAACTTACTGACAAAGCCATCAGTCTAATTGAAAAACATAATTGGCCTGGGAATATTCGAGAATTAAAAAACTTTGCAGAAAAACTTTGTGTTATCGAAGAAAAAAGAACCTTGAATGACAATGAAGTCAATAATCACTTGTTGACAACTCCAAATACTGGCTCTTTAGTAGTTAAAAAATCTGAAGAAAATAATAGTTTTTCCGAAAGAGAAATTTTATATAAAATTTTATTTGATTTAAAAAATGATTTAAATGATTTGAAAAAAATCACTTTAGACTTAATCCAGGGTGACCAGACAAATGAAACACTTAAAACAAACCACGCAGAAAGGATTCAAAGAATTTATAGTGACGATAAATCTTTGGAGGTCGAAAAAATTGACACAAATAAATCTGAAATAATTGACCAAGAAATAATTGAAGAAAATTTATCACTACAAGATAATGAATGTGAAATAATTCAAAAAGCATTAGAAAAAAATGCAGGAAAAAGAAAAATGGCAGCAAAGGAGCTAGGCATATCTGAAAGAACACTTTACAGAAAAATTAAACAATATGACTTATCTTAATTTATCCTATATCTACTTATGTATCACTCTTCTAAATGGATGTGGCATATATTCATTTTCTGGAGCCTCAATACCTACAGCAACGGAAACCTGCTCAATCAATTATATTCAAAATGAAGCTGATTTAATCGAACCAAACCTGAGCAATAGACTGACGGAAGCTCTAATTCAAAAGTGTCAAACAGAAACAGACTTAACAATTGTAGATGCTGGTTCAGATATTAATTTTTCTGGAAAAATTATAAAATATGAGGTTCAGCCAATCGCCATACAGAATGATGAAACAGCAGCTCAAAATAGATTAACAATTGGTGTGGAGATCAATTTCATTAGTAATATCAATAAAACAGATAATTTCACTGAAATCTTTACACAATACGCAGATTTTAATAGCAACATTAATTTCTCAGAAGTGGAAGAAATGCTAAATAATTTAATCATTGAAGAAATTGTCGATGATATTTTTAATAAATCTTTTATGAACTGGTAAATTTCTAAAAAAGAGATGGAGAAACAGATTTTTAACAATTTTATAAAAAACCCCAAACAAAACTCAGAATCAATATCTGAAAAAGAAATTAAGTCATTAAAAGAAAAATTTCCATATTGTGAAATACTACACAATATATTATTATTAAAAGCACATATAAATAACGATATTAACTTTAATGAAATCTTATCCAAAACCTCACTATACTCTTCTGACAGAAAATCCCTTTTCTATTTAATTCATCCCAAAACAAAAATAAAAAGCGGAAATTTAAAAAAGAAAACAACTTATGATTTTGAGAACTGGCTTCAAAAACCAATATCAAAAAACAAAACACAATATTTAATCAAAAAAAACATAAAAAAAAGCGTTGAACATAATGACACTCTTACCACAGAAACATTAGCTGAAATCTATGTAGAACAAGGTCATTATGAAAGAGCAATACAAGCATATAAAATTTTATGTTTGAAATATCCAAAAAAAAGTAGTTTCTTTGCAAACCGAATAGAGGAAATAAAAAACAAACTAAATTAAACTATGTATACACTTTTTGCAATACTAATCATTATCACATGTATTCTACTTATCCTAATAATTATGATACAAAATCCAAAGGGCGGGGGATTGTCATCTGCTTTTGGGGGAGGGAATCAAATTATGGGAGCAAGAAAAACATCTGATTTTTTGGAAAAAACCACCTGGACTCTAGCCATTATACTGGTATCATTGGCACTATTATCAAATTTTTCTATTCCTAGGGGGAATTCAGAGAATCAAAGCATAATTCAAAGTATTGACACAGAAGGGAATCAAGTTGAAGATAATGTTTTTGATGAGATTGACATACAACAACAAATAAATATTGCTGACAGTTTAAAATAGTATTACCTAGATTGTCTGCCAGATTGTCCGATTTTAATAAAAAAATAATGTTTGGCACAATTTCTGTTCTTACCGAAATAATAAAATTATAAACATCTAATTAAAAAATAAACTTTTATGAAAATTAAACCATTAGCTGACAGGGTTCTTGTAGAACCATCTGCAGCAGAAACAAAAACAGCAAGTGGAATTATAATTCCAGATTCTGCACAAGAAAAACCTCAAAAAGGTAAAGTTATAGCTGTTGGACCAGGCACAAAAGATAACCCAGTCACCCTGAAAGTAGGTGACCATATTCTTTATGGTAAATATTCTGGAACAGAATTAAAACATGATGGAGGTGATTATTTGATTATGAGAGAATCAGATATATTAGCTACTATATAACATATTTAAAAAAAAAATTTTAACTAAAAAATTAAGAAAATGGCAAAAGAGATAAAATTTAACACAGAAGCAAGAGATGCTTTAAAAAAGGGAGTTGACGCATTATCTGATGCAGTTAAAGTAACACTAGGACCAAAAGGTAGAAATGTTGTAATTGATAAAAAATTTGGGGGACCCTCAATCACAAAAGATGGTGTATCTGTTGCAAAACCTAATAATATACTTCCAAGTGCAGCAAAAACTAATGCTGCTGGTGGAACAAGCCCTAATAAAAATTCAATCCAAACAGTTTTCATACTAGTTGGTCTCATGTCTTCTGGTAATGGTGGACCTAATTTTGGATCCAGCATACATCTAATTGTTGTGTA
>NZWM01000041.1 GCA_002698365.1 Flavobacteriales bacterium
CCTGCATCAGAAGAAGCTCCTGCATCAGAAGAAGCTCCTGCATCAGAAGAAGCTCCTGCATCAGAAGAAGCTGCTCCATCAGAAGAAGCTCCTGAAGAAAATAAGCCAGAGAATTCAGAAGACAAATCTTAAAATTAACCATGTCCGACAATATCTATATAGGCTATGTCGCTAAAACACATGGTCTAAATGGGATGTTTAGCATTAAATTAATTGGAACAAAAGAGTTTTGTGACTTTTGTAAAAAAATTAGAAAAATATACACCTACGATTATTTTGAATTTAATATCCAAACAACAGAGCTAAATTCAAATATTTTTTTAAAAATCAAAACAAAAGAAATAAGTAATAGAGAAGAAGCAAAACTAATCTTAAGAAAAGAAATTTACATAAAAAAAGGAGAGGTGCTAGAAATTGATGAATTAATTGAGGAACAAAACAAATTTGTAAATTTTCAAGTAATAAATAAGGAAAAAAAAGAAATTGGTGTAATAAAAGAAATAGATTATAATAGGATTCAACCCATAATGATTATAAAAACAAAAAAAAATAATATTCTTGCACCTTATATAGAAAATTTTATATTAAAAAAAGACATAAGAAACAACCAAATTACAGTTGACTTTCCAGACGGACTAATAGAAAACTGTGCTTTTGACGACTAAAGCTTTTTACCAGACAAAATCAATGTACCCGCCCAATCCTTGTTCTTGCCAAATTGGAAAGAAGAAACATTAGTAAATCCAACAGCCTTCATAATTCCTTCCCATTGAGAAATAGAATAAGTATGCATATGTACACGTAAATCTTGAGGCCAAATTAAAGACTGTTTATTTTCTAAATAATGATCTATGCCCATAATAAAAAACCCATCTTTATTTAAAAGATTATTAAAAACATATTGAATCGTTTTTTTTGGATTTTTAAGGTAATAAAACACTTCCATGCTGAATATAATATCAAAATCTTCATGATAATGTTTAATTTCATTAATATCTAAAACCAAATATTCCGATTTTTCATCTTTTAAAATGGCTTTTTTAATCATTTTTTCTGCACCATCTACACCAACTGAACGAATACAATTTTTAAAAGAAGACATTTTTTTCACAACCCATCCATTACCACAGCCAATATCTAAAAAACTGAATTGAGAGTCCAAGATATTACTTGGAATTAAATGTAACATATGATTAACAGACGGAGTATGATTCACTTCCATTCCCTCATCCTTACCTAAATCCACCCAATGATTAAAAAGATTAATTGCTTTCATAAATAAATTAAAATGGCATCCAGCTTAATTGAAAAAATAAAGTTCTACCCCAGGATATCGTAGAAAAATCACCACTATGAACATCATCCTGCATAGCATAGTTAACATCAGTAATATTAAATAAATTTTTTGCGCCTAAGATTGCCGTAGTATTAATTTTTTTAAACTCTTTAAATAAATTAAAATTTAACAACTGATAACCCAATTGATCATACACTACCAATTCATTTGCTTGATCAAACGCTTGATACTCATATTTTGATTTCCAACGCCAATTTATATTAAGACCACAATCACAAACATTATATTCATATTTATAAGCAACACTTAGGTTGTGTCTTGGTTGATTATATGTAAATGAATTGTTATGAACAAAAAACATATTCCACATTAAGTTAAATGAACTCAGTGTATTTAGCTTTGAATTCATCTTCAAATTGATAAATGTATTACTACCATAGTATCTAGATTTAGTAAGATTATAATAAGTGTACGCATCAGTATTTTGAATTCTTGCTAATTCAATTTTATTATTTAATAGATTTATAAAACCTTCTATATTAACAGACCAATATATTTGATCATTATGTTTAGGCAATAAAGCTAGAGACATTTGAAATGCATCTGACTCTTCTGGTTGTAATTCAGAATTACCAATAATATTATGATTGATGTCAATAAACTCCATGTGCAACTCTTTAATAGTTGGTGACCTAAAACCTTTAGAATAGGATAATCTGATTTGATTATGTTTGTTGAAATCATATTTTAAGTGTAAGGAAGGAATTAAATTAGTAGAATATAATGAATGATAGGGTAATCGTAACCCTACTTGTGTTGTCAACTTTTCACTGACTTCAAAACTTGATTGAGTAAAAAGAGAATAGTTGTAAACACTAGCAGAGCCATCGTCTATTTTAGACCCCTCAACAGTTTCATAGTTAACATCTAAGCCTATTTGACTTTTATACCTCAGTCCTGAAAAACGATTATATTCTAAACGATTAAAAAAAGAATTAAACATATCCTTAGTATTATACTCTAAATTAGATGTTTGAGTTTCAGTATTTGAAATTAAGTCGACTTCATATTGTTGTTTTTCAAAATCTGTTTTTGAATATGAAGCTGCAAAATTCCAATTATATTTATCTGTAGCTTTCACAAGTTTTAAAAAATTAACGTTTCGATATGTCAAATAATGTAGGTCAGTAGCAGTTCCTAATAAAGGAAAAAAGTTCTCATCCCCTAAATCCACCAACTTTTCATCAAAAAAAGATGTTTTGAACTCTACTGAAGTTTGCTTGAATTTTCTTCGCAACTTCAAATCAGCAAATGACTGATTTTTGGGCTTCCAATATTTCGACCGAGAATCATCATTACCATAACCATCAAAATTAGATTTACCTAAATTCATATGAACGTCGAAATCAGTAATAGTCTTATTTAAATCAATATTAAAATTATATAAGCCTATACTTTCTAAGTATGAATTAAATAAAATAGTATTTGTATTAGTTTTTGAAATTAAATTAATCACTCCACCTGTTGAATTAGTGCCATACATAACTGAGGCTGGACCTTTAAGAATTTCTATTCTTTCTATATTAGATAAATTAATTTGTGACAAATCAATTTGACTACCTTTTCTACCAATCACAGGAATACCATCAATCATAATGTTAATATTATTTCCCTGCATTCCTTGTATACTAACACTAGTTCCGAGTGCAGGATCAATATTTAAGTCAAATAAAGCTTGATTACTAAATAATTCCGCCAAGTCATTTGAAGCTGTTTCTTTAATATCTTTTGAAGTAATTAAAATTAAATTATTAACTGATTGCGAAATAGTTTGAGCACCAATTTGACCAGTTATTAAAACTTCATTCAATGGATTTTGGAGTGACAATGAATCTTCACCCTCTTTTACTTCTAATACAGAATCGGTCTGTGGATAAAGAAAGTAAATAAAGAAAAAGCAAACACTGAAAAACGTCCTAAACATAATTATTTATTGACTATAATTTGTTTGGCAAATATATCATCATTTGTGATGATTTTAGCAAAATATATTCCATTATTTAAATTATTTATATCAATAGCTAAAAACGAACCTGTGTGTTGAATTAAAACCCTGCCATTTACATCAGTTATTTCTAATTGAGCATCAGCTCCCTCATAATTAACTATAAAGCTTCCTGTGTTTGGATTAGGATAAATGTTAAAATTAATTTTAGATTCATGCAATGATGATGGAGTATAATTTAATTGTTCAATTAAAAATGACATATTACCTGATTGTCCTCCAGCAAAGGATTGAAATATAATTTTATATAATGACTCTTCATCCTGACTTAATATATAATATGCCCGATTGTCAACAATTGTATATGAACCACTATATTGTTTCCAATCATAGCCAATAGTATTAATATCAAAACTAGCATCTAAAGATTGAAATGAAGGGTTCACATCTAAAAAACCATCATATTGAGCTACCATATTACCATTTGACAAACCACCAGTAACAATATAAGGCATTGTATCGCCATCCAAATTCACATACTCTTCCTCATATTTTGTAAATAGAATATCCCAACTATCACTATTAGGTTCTCGATCAATAATTTCATTATTTGTTAATGAATAAAAAACGAATGCTTTTTCGGTATAGTCTAAAGTATTTATATTAATAACCTGTTCATCTGAACCATCTAGATTAGCGATCGTTAAATTAAATGTTCCATTTAAAAAACTATTTATTTTTATTTTTTTTGATTCTTGACCATAATTTATAATGTATATTTTAGTTCCTGATTGGAATATTATATCACCATAATTATATTCTAACCAATCATCACCAACATCTTCTGCTCCATTAACAGTAAATGCACCTACCTGCCAATCAAGATTACTGTTTCTAAGCTGAACGGCACTAGATGGTAAATCTGTAATTTCTGACCAGCTTTCAATATTATTAGAGACTTCAAATAATGTCACACCTATACCACTATTTATACGGATATTCGGACTGTAACCTGTTGAAAATGCAAGTTCCCAATTATCTCTTTCTGGAAAAGCAGTGACTCCTTCTGAAAGAGAATAATAAATATCATATTGATAGCTTGCACCCATACTAAACTCCACCAATTGCTGTCCTTTAAAATCTAAAAAGATTAAAAAGAATAAAATTAGAAATATGAATTTTTTAATCATAATCAACACAATAAACTTCGCACAAATGTATATATTAATTTAGATTTAATCTAAATTAATTTTTATTTATTTTACAAGCACTAGTATAATAACAGAATATCCGGTTTTAATTATCTTGATTCTTTCTCAATTCTATTATTTTCTCCTCTATCTTGCTTGCTTCAAATACATAAGTATCACTTAACGTTCTATTTGTTTTAGAAACATTAAATGCTTTAGTTAAAAGATCTTTGTGTTGATCTTCTAATTTTTCTAGTTCGGTTTTACCCTTAAAAAGATTTTTAAAAAAATTCATTTGATAATTTATTTTTAGTTGACCGTTTACTCGTTTTTTATATATTGCACCGATCTCTTCTGATTTGCCCTTTAACAGGTGATATATAGTAATAAATATAAAAATTATTTGCTAATTTTAAGAAATATGATAAACAATAAGATATCCGAAATTATAAAAGCTCGAAAGTCAATTTTTCCTTCTCAATTTAATGGTAAAGAAATAGACAAAGAAACTATTATGGAATTGCTAAAAAATGCAAATACTGCCCCTAGTCATAAATTAACACAACCCTGGTTTTTTAAAGTTTTTTCTAGATCTAGTAAAACCAGATTAGCCAAAGAATTAATTAAACAAAACACAAAAAAAGAAGATAAATTACTTCTAAAATTTCAAAAATCTAGCCATATAATATGTATTTGCATGAGGCGAGACAAGACCAAATCTATTCCAGAATGGGAAGAAATCGCTGCTACCGCCATGGCTGTTCAAAATATTTGGTTATCCTGTGTTGATAGTAAAATAGGTGGGTACTGGAGTACACCGAAAGGGATTGAAAAATTAAATAAATTTTTAAATTTGAAAAAAAATGAAAAATGTTTGGGTTTATTTTACGTAGGAATTTATGAATTAATAAAAAAAAGAAAACTCACAAGAAAAAATATTGAAACAGAAACTGAATGGTTTGATTAGTTATTTAGAATAAGTACAAATAAATAAATAAAATTAAACATCTATTTAGAATATTTATAAATAAATTATATTTACAAAAACATAAAAATAAAAAAAACAATGAATGAATTTATTATCACATTTCGCGAATGCCTAGAAGCTACGTTAATCGTAGGAATTGTATACACATTTCTGCAAAAAACAAAAATGAATCACCAAATCAAATATTTATGGTCAGCTGTTGGGTCAGCTATTGTTGCGAGCATACTAGTAGCATTACTACTAAACAATATAACAGAAAAAATGGCAAGCAATGCTATGGCAAAATTATTTGAAGCTGTTTTTATGTATATCACAGCAGGACTATTGCTTTATGTAGTATTTTGGTTATCAAAATCTATAAGCAACAGACAAGCACTGGAAGCACTAGCCAGTACAGCTAGTAAATCAAGTAAATGGGGCATCTTTTTTCTAATTTTCTTTGCAATTCTTAGAGAAGGTTTCGAAACTGTAATGTTTTTAACCAGCACCTCAATGCAGACAAGTACTTTTTCATACTCTGGGTTTAGTCTTGGAATAATACTTGCGTGCCTAATAGGTTACTTAATATTTTCTCAAGGAAAAAAAATCAACCTTAAACCATTTTTTGCCACCACCACCTTTTGCCTAGTTCTTTTTGCGGCTGGAATGAATGCATACGGAACTCACGAAATGGAATCCTTTTTAACCAAGCAGGAATATATAAAAAAAGACATCAAAAGACCGTGGAGCATTTTGGAACCAAAATCAACACTAAGCGAAACAAACAATCCTGCCCTATACAAATACAATGAAAAAAAGGAAAAATATATACACATTCTACATGACAAGGGAGATGTGGGGGTTTTTTTAAAAGGCTTCTTTGGATACAACTCCAACCCTAATTGGATTGAACTATTTATATGGATAGGGACTTTGTTTTTTGGATTTAAAATCTGGAGAAAATATTACATAACAATAGACAATTCTAAAAATTAGAATAAACAACCTAACACCAACATAATGAAAAAAAGTCAACTTCTAAAACTAACAACATTATTTTTATTCAGTAGCATTTTGTCAAGTCAGATTATCTCTTATGAGCTTATAACAAGCTGGAGTCAAGAGGAAGTAGAAAACCTGTACAATCAATATGGCATCCCTAGCTCAACTGGAGAAATTAATTATTCTGTAGATGGCTATAAAATCTTATATTTTACACCTGATTTTAACGGAGAACTAGTGATTTGTTCAGGAGCAATTTTCCTACCAGTAGCAATAGGATGCTCACCACCCATATTAAGCTGGCAACACGGCACAGAGTCAGATGACAATGGAGCTCCATCTAACATCGGATTCACTAGCAACGATCTTACTGGAGTTATCGCAGCCTCTCATGGGTATATTGTTATGATGAGTGATTTTATTGGACTTGGTGAAGGAGAAGGTTTTCATAATTATGTACATGCTGACACAGAAGCCTCAGCCACTATTGACCTAATAATTTACGGAAAAGAGTTTGCAACTGAAATGCTGGGAATACAGCCAAGTGAACAGCTATTTTTATTTGGATATTCTCAAGGTGGACATGCAACAATGGCAGCGGTTAAAGAGATAGAAGCGAATTACTCAGACCAACTACAAGTGACAGCATCAGCTCCAATGGCTGGCCCTTATGATATGTCTGAATCACAAAGATTAATGCTAGAAGCTGGGGCCCCATACCCAAGCCCAGGATATTTACCCTATCTTTTATTTGCATATAATAAGATATATAATCTTTATGAAGACATTAATGATGTTTTAATACCGCCTTATAACAATTTCTTATACAATATGTATAATGGAACATATGGCATGCTGACAATCAACGCATTACTACCAGAAGTGCCAATTGAGATTTTTACAGATGAGTACTATCAGGAATACCTGAATAATGAAAACCATCCTTTTAAATTAGCCCTAATTGACAATGACGTATATAATTTTGTGCCTCAATCACCAATGCGACTATTGCACTGCAATGGAGATGACAATGTAACCTATGAAAACGCTCAAGTAGCATATGATTATTTTGTGAAAAATGGAGCAGACAATGTAGAACTCATCGATGGAGGTAATTTCACCCATTTAGAATGCGCATCTATCGCAATCTTAGCAGGAAAGATATGGATTGACTCAATGGCAGAGTTATGCGAACCGACCAACTTAAATGAATCAATTACAAGAAAAAAAGAAATAGTAAAAAGTGTTGATATTCTTGGAAGAAACATAAATAATCATAAACAAAATAATACTATAATTGATATCTATAGCGACGGAACCCACCGAAAACGACTAACAATCAAATAACTACCTTAACAGCTTCGCTATTTTTTCTTTAAACTGGGTGTATGGAGGATAAATGAACTTTGCAGTTGAAAAACCTGAACGCTGAAACAACACAGATTTTGCGTGTGAGAAAGCCAAAAAACCACTTTTACCACCTGTTTTGCCTAGCCCACTATTATTAACTCCACCAAATGGCAAATTGGGATTTGCATACTGAAGCATGCATTCATTAATAGCAGCAGTCCCTGAACTAGTTTCTTGCAAAAATTTATCAATATTAGAACGAGACCTACTAAACAAATACAACGCTAAAGACTTTTCGTTATTATTAATAAATTCTAAAACTGAATCAAAATCATCATACTTAATTAATGGCAAAATTGGACCAAACACCTCAGTCTTTATAATAGTGTCATCATATTTAACATTTTTCAAAATTGTTAACGGAAAATGATGTTTTTTTTGTGATGATTCAGATGAAAAAAGAACCTTAGCACCTTCAGACAAAGAAGCATTAAGCAACCCACGCAGTCTCTCAAAGTGTTTTTGATTGACAACAGAAGTGTAATTTGAATTTTCCGAAAAAAACTTTTTCAAGACCTTGTTAAGACACAAAACAAATTTATCGTAACAATCTGCATGAATAAACACATGATTTACCGCAATACAAGTCTGACCACAATTTACATACTTAGACCAGATAATTTTCTCTGCAGCATCCTGTAAGTTTGCTGTAGAATCAATAATTGCATGATTTTTTCCGCCCAACTCAAGTGTCACAGAAGTTAAATTATTAGCTGCTGCCGCCATTACCACCTTACCAATTTCAGGGGATCCTGTAAAAAATATATGATCAAATTTGAGTTGAATCAAAGAAGAACCCACATCTGCACCTCCCTCAACAACAATTACTTCATCTTTGTTAAAGATGGAAACAATTAATTCTTCTATAAGAGAAGATGTATTAGGTGTGTATTCAGAAGGCTTAAGCACAACACAATTACCGGCTGCAATCGCTGAAATCAATGGGTTTAGACTTAGATTAAACGGATAGTTCCATGGAGAAATAATTAAACATACTCCTTTGGGCTCATAGTAAATTTTAGACCTAGCACCAATTAAATGAAGAGGGGTCCAAACAGATTTTTTAGAAGCCCATTTTTTGATATACTTTAAAGTAAAATCAATGTGGTTTAAAACCGTATTTATCTCAGTAGAATAAAATTCCGGAAGTGGCTTATTATAATCCTTTAAACAAGTATCTATGATATGTTGTTGATGCTCTATAATCCATTGGCGGATTTGTTTAATTTTAAATATTCTGTCTTTTACTTTTCCTTTTACTAATGTTTTGTTAAAGTAAAACCTCTGCCGATTTAAAATATCACCTAATTCTTTCACTTATCTAAAATTAATTCTTTTTCTACGGCACCATTATCATATAATTTGATAAAAATACCTTTTTGATTAGAATTCACATGTCTACCTAAAACATCTAGTTGTTGAATTAACACCTTTTTTGAGCTCAATTCATCTATCAAAATGGATTCGCAAGATTCTTGACAAGCTTCTAAACTCCAAAATGGAACAACACCATTACACCCTCCCCACCAAGTTGACTCACATGTTAAAGTATTTTGATTAAAATAAAAAATTTCAATCGCAGCATCACACTCTCCAGGCTCAGGATCAAGCTCACAATTATCTAACATTACAATATTTTCCCACTCACATTGTAAAAAATCATAAAACCAAGTGTGCAACTGCAATGAAACATCAGAAGTAATAACAGCATTTTCCTGAATCTCTAAAAAATGAATACTTTCTGTTGCTATTCCATAATACTGAACCTCTTCTATTGCAATAGTATCACCAAGTGAATTAAACAGTATAAATCCAGGATATGAAAATATCTCATAAGCAGAAGAATTAGAAACATTGACTATAATTTGATCTCCTGATTGATAAACAGAAAAAACACTCAAATCTGAACAATTGGCTTGTTCTTCCTCATCACATATACCATTAGTATTTACATCATTAAGACAAATACAATCTCCAAGTATGCACTCAGACCATTCATCACATAATACATTGAAACACTCTAACTCGTCACAAATCCCGTCAGCATCCAAGTCATTTAAACAATCGCCATCACAATTATAATACTCCTCTGGATATTCACAAGAACCATCATCTTCTGTTGCATTAATATCATAATTACATGCTTCTGAATCTATGCAACCCAAAGTGCAACTTGTATTCCAAAATATATTCTGATCTGGATCTGAAACAACATTAAAATCTGCCCAATAATTATTACAACTCTGCTCAGAAACAGCATAATCACACTCAGATGTAGCGACATTAAAACAACACGGAACATGACAGGTTCCACAATCATCTAAAATACCACAAGTTCCATCATCTATAATAGCTAGTAAATTATAATTACAAGCATCTGGGTTAGTACAACCTAAATCCTCACTATTGCCTAAATATGTGTTTTCATCACCATCTTGATAAGGAACATATGCAAAAGGCAAGAAAAACATTTCACAAGTGGTATAATCACACCAAAACATATCTTGGGGTGGAGAATTTGGATTTGTAGGATTACTAGATGTATTATCATATGTAGCATAAGCATGTAATGTGTAGCCCTGTGGCAGCTTCAACATATATTCTGGCTGATAAAAAGTTTGCCAATTAAAATCCCAGTCTGGGATATTGATAATTGGTATAGTATCCCCATCATTTTCTGCATAAATCAACCATGATTTACCAATCAAGTGCATGTGAGGCAATACACTAATTACACTCATATCAAAAGGAATCTGGTAAGAATTATAATGCGTGTAAATTTCATTTGCAGGAATTTGAAGCTGAGTATCTACAATAGTAAGTACCTCAACCTCTCTTTCAACTGGTTGATCTTTAAAAAATAAATTCACTGAGCTCTGATCATACTGATCAATGGAGCTAGGAGCATAGTGCATTTGTATTGCTATATCTGCACCAGCAGGTAACACTAAGCCAATATCATTATTCCATATAGGTGGAACCATACCAGGTGTATAACCGGCAGATAATTGGGGTATATTTCCAACACAAAAACCACTTTCACACTCATATCCGTATTCAGGTGTTGAAGCGTCCAAAGCAGCACAATCACCCTCAGTATCAATATTCACTAAAACATGATGTACAGCAGCTAGATTACCAGGAATGATTTCAATAGACTTTAAATACTTATCTTCAGGAAAATTGGTTGAAAAGACAAAAACACGATAATCATCTTGATTATTACCCTCTATTAAATACTCTTCTTCCATAGTGAAAACTGCATCAGGTTCTCCAATCACAGACCCCTCAACAAACTCCGGTATTTGTGCCTCTAATGATGGATCACCCTGTATCATACCCCCATCAACCCAATCTGATATTAATTGTTTTTCAGCATCTGTAAGAACGCGTTCACCTAAAAAAGTAGAATAATCAGGATTCGCATGCCAAGGAGGCATATATCCTGATTCCGTGACATACTTAATCATCATACCAAGAGAGGCAACCTCCTCATAACTAGTAAAAGGCATAGGTCCTGCACCACCAACTCTATGACACTCTGTACAATTATTATATATAATTGGAGAAATATCTTCACTGTAATTAACCTGTGAAAATAAAATTACTGGAAAGAATAAAAGAAGAAAAATGTTTTTCATAAATTTGGTAGTGTTTAAAGTTTATCTAATAGTGCAATTTATATAATTTGAAACAACACATATTATTAAAAATTGCTCATATATTAATGTAAAGTTAAGAAAAAAGAATTATGAAAAGTGTTATAACATGTGATATGGAAGGTGTCATTGAGACTATGAACAATGATGCTGAAAAAATATTTGGATATAAAAAAGAAGAATTAATTGGAAAAAAACGAGTATCTCTTTTTTCTCCCGGAGAAATAGTTCTTCAAAATGTTGAGGGTTGGCTAAATACAGCTGTAAAGGAAGGGGAATATGTTGGGGAAACATATTTTATAAATAAAAAAGGTGAAAAATTGAACGCAAAAATTAGAATCACCCCCACATTTGCTAATGGAAAACAAAACCCACAAACAGGCTACTGTGGTGTTACTGAATTGATAGAAAAAGAGGTTGAAGTACCTATTCACTTTTCAACTAAATTAATTAAAATGCTAGCAATTACCAGAATGCCATTTACATCTGCATCACTACTACCTATTTTTGTTATAGGAGCTTATTTTGCTGGAGCTGGAGATGGCCTTTTTAGCATACCATTATTCCTCTTAACAATATTTGGGATTTTAATTGCACACCTTGGTGTGAATGTACTCAATGATTATTTCGATGGGAAAGATGGCACGGATGAAGCAAACGCAGAATACTTTCAACAAGTTTCAGGAGGAAGTAGAGCCATAGAACTTGGATTAATCTCATTAAAAGGGACACAAAAACTTGGAATTATTTTAACAATGATTGCATTAATTATAGCTGGAGCTATTTTATTTAATGTAAATGAGTTAAATAGAAACGGAGTTATGATAACAGCACTAGCAGGTCTTTTTTTAGGTTATTTTTACACAGCTAGACCTTTGAGGCTTGTAGCAAGAAGAGGCTTAGGAGAAATTGCTATTTTCTTAGCTTTTGGACCACTTTTAACCGTAGGAACAGGTTTTGCTATTTTTGAAGGAGATTTTTTAGCCACAAACGCTGAAAACACTAATCATTTTATGAATTGTTTATTATTAGGAATTCCATTAGGACTACTAACAACTAACATCTTACTAATCAACGAATTTCCGGATATGAAAAGTGATGCTACAACAGGAAAAAATCACTTAGTCGTTACTTTTGGCAAAAAAGCAAGTAGATGGATTTATTTATTTTTCTTATTATTAGCTGTAAGCGGATCATATTATATGTATCAAGAGATTGGAAACCCCACACTCCTAATACCGACTATTTTCTGTTTGTTATTTGGACTTTTCATATTTAAACACATCTTAAAACATTATGAATTACGATCATTACAGTGGGCAAATTGGAAAACTATAGCACTACAAGCTTGTTATTCTATTATGCTTTGCATCTGCTTAATGGGCTGGATTGATGGTTTGTTTGGATAATTATTATTAAACTAAGGTTATGAGAGTCGTTTTAATTACATCATTTTTTTTACTAAATAATATATTACTAGCTCAGTCCATTGATTATGACACAGAGATCCAACCCATTTTTAATAATCATTGTGTTGTGTGCCACAGTGGACCAAACCCAAGTGCTGGCATAAATCTTTCATCATATGAAAATGTCATAGCAAGTAATACTGTAGATATTGGAAATTATGAAAACAGTATACTCTGGCAAGAGGTTTCTTCTGGTGACATGCCTAATAATATAGCAAATAACAATTTAGGTATACCGGATTTAACTGAAATGGAGATTCAGTTAATTGCTGATTGGATTCTTGATCTAGAATGTATTGCGCTTGACTGTCTTCCTGAATACACATGTATATTAGGTGAATGTATATGTATTAATGATACCGATGGGGATGGCATATGTGATGAATTTGAAAATGAAACGAGTTTAAATCAAATTAACAACACTCAAGAAAAAATAATACAAGTGTTTGACATCTATGGCAAAGCAACTCAAAAACAAATTGAAAGAGAGATTTTAATCTATCTTCATGAAGACGGTTCAGTTAAAAAAGAAATTATAATTAAATAAAAAAATGTTTCAAGCACCATTTTCATTTAAAGGCAGAATTCGGAGATTAGAGTTTGGTATAACCTTTATTATTATATCTATATGGAATATGATAATAAGAATAGGCTACTATGAAGAATGGATGCTTTTTTTAACTATCCCATTAATGTGGTTTCAGTGGGCCCAGGGGGCAAAAAGATGTCATGATAGAAATTGTTCCGGATGGTGGCAATTAGTTCCATTTTATGCCCTTTGGATGCTGTTTGCAGAGGGTACAAGAGGACCTAACAAATATGGACCAGATCCAAAAAATCCACATCTAACATCTGAAACAACATATGATGAAATGAACACAGAATCTGCAATGGGCAGTGAAACACAAAATAATGACATAAATTTTGAGTAAAAAAACACTACTCTAAATAACATTTTTTACGAACAGTCCCATCATTAAAAATTTCTAAATAAATAGAAGACTTATTAGTTTTTCGGCCTAATAAATCTATAACTTGAATTACATATTGGTCACCAAAATACTCATCAATTTGAGTGTCGGCACATAAAGTGGGATAAATATATGGAGGACCTTCTATGGGGAAACCGTAAGAAAGCTGATAATTCTCAAATCCAATAAAATCAGAATCTATTTTTTCACATCTAAACACACTGTTGCTTAGTTGAAAATCACCACCAAATGGGTCTTGTGGTGGATTATCCCCTTGGTCTAAAATAGTATTCCCAAAAACAGGATTAATATACTCCCAAACAATATTACCAATATCATCCACTTCAAAAAATCTACCTTGTGGACCACTACATATCAATGTGTTACCATTTCCTAACCTTTGACAACCTGAAATATGATCTGCATAAAAATCTGTTGGATTGGGAGCCACATATGTCCATGTTAATTCGGAAGGACCAAATGAATTTTTGTCGTCAATATCATAATTATATCCATTTAATGGTGGAATCAATTCATCTACAGTAGAATAATCACCCTCTGGTCTATTCCTTCCATTATTAAATAATAAAATATTATTTTGACCAGGAAATCCTGACTCTATCCACTGTACATGATGTTGCCCAAAAAGGACTCTATCTTCAGCAACTCCCCTATCATAAGCAATAGGGTTACCCCATCTATATAAAATATCTCCGCCCATACCTGAATTCCCTCCTTGACTAGTAGCAGCTTCTTCTGTAGTAGTGCTATGATCAATAATCCAAAACTCACTCAATGCCCTAGAGCTAATAGCAATTTGATCTAATTCTTCATTATATGTAATTGAATTTGCATGAATCCAATCCGCTTTTCCTCCAGCTGCATTAACACCTGGTCCTAAATAATTAATATTCAATAATTCAGGGTGATCTGAAACAACTCCATAATTTGGAAGATCAGGGTCAATATCTTGAATAAGATGATCCCAAAGATGCCACTCCCACACTATGTTTGCATCATTTGTCCCCACAGGTTCTATCTCAATAATATGTTCTGGCCATAGTTCACCATCTTCTAAAAGATCTGGGTTTCGTCCCACACTGACCGCCTCTTCCTGTGTTTTTAATTCCCAAGCAAGAATAAGAATATTACCATTTGGCAATGGTTCTATGTCGTGATGTTGATGATATGTCGAACTATTATAATCATAGTACCATACCACATCCCCATTCCAATCTATTTTTTCTAATCTACCACCGATACCACCTCCACTAAAAACACCACTATTATTAACTCGATTAGTTCGCAATAAATGCCCATCTTCTAAAAGATATATAGCACCACCTGTCTGATAATTACTTGACCACATATTTACAACACGTCCACAATTATCAATTAAATATGTGTCTCTTGAGGGGCTAAAAAGCGTATATGCTTCATATGCATCATCAGTATACTCAAATACACCAACAGTCTGATTTTGAGAAAAAATAAAAAATGGAATACAGAAAAATAATCTTATTATATACATCTTTTTTAAAGATATTATATTTTTTGTGATTGTATAATTGAAATGAAAAACAAAAGCCATGAAGCAACTAATAATAAACCACCTATTGGAGTAATCATGCCAAATATTGAATTATTCGTCCCACACAATAAATACAATGAACCCGAAAATAAGAAAACACCCAGAAGACAAGAATAAAAAGCATATTTAATGATGCTCTGTTGACAAAAGTCTAAAGAAATGGCTAAAGAAAGTAAGAAAAACACATGATAAAACTGATATTTTACAGCTGTTTCATATGTGGCAACTCTATCTATAGAAATAAGATAATCCTCTAAAAAATGTGCACCCATAGCACCAATTAATACAGACAATGCGCCTAATATAGCGCTAATAAGTAAGATTTTTCTTTTCATCAGAATATACCCTTGGCAACTAAATAAGGTATTAAAAGCCATAAAAGACCTTTAATCAAGAAAAAAAGAAACAACATCACACCAACAACCCAGCCCTTTTCCTTAATAAGAGCTTTAAAGCCTCTTTCTTTATATATTTGGATGTAGCTTTTCATCCATCTAGGAACTAGAAAATTTCTCATAAAATTTAAATAATGTTAAGCGCTACAAATAAACAAAAAAGGGGGCAATCAGCCCCCTTAAAATATATTTTTTTTTTAAACAAAATCTAACGCAATTGATTCTTCTTTTCTACAGTGCCATCATCATATATATATAAGGACACCCCCCTCTTATTAGATATCTCAACTTCTTGTCCAAGAAGGTTGATTTTTTTAATAAGTTTTCTATCACTAACAGAACCTTCTTGAATAGAAGTACTTTCATCACAATCTCCCACACCATTACCATCAGAGTCAACCATTATTAATGTCCCTGAATTACCTGCTTCAATCGTTCCTGTCATAGTTGCTGTAGTCAAATCAAAAGAATCAACCGAAGTGATAGTTTCAAAATACATATCTCCATCATCGAACATCTTAATTACAATATCACCTACTATGTTATTGTCAATGGTTTTAAAGATTAAAACAAGAGTGATTTGGCCATTATAACAATCTCCTGTCAACATAGATGAGTTATCAGAATCTGCACCGAACCAAGATGTTGTCGACACTGAACCATCTTCATTTATAGTTTCCTCACTATACAAAAACGCCGCTGATGACAACTCCCAATTTTCAGCAAACGCAGATAATGTTGGAGTATCTGAGCTAGCTAAATAAAACGCATTTACATGAGTCCATGCACCAACAGAATACATACAACATTCATCACACTGAATATTATTTTCAAAAGTTGGCACGACACATGAACCGTCATCATCTGTTGCTAATTCATTATAGTTACATGCTTCTAAATCAGTACATCCCCAAATTTCCAAACATTGTGAACCAAATACCATAGACTCATTAGTACCTGTTAAAAATGGATCGTCTGACAAAGGAGAATAAATACTCCACTCTAAACCATCTGGACCTTCAATTTCAATACTAAAGCAATCTGCTTGTAAATCAGTCATCCAACATTCTGTCATTGAACCTGAATCTGTATCTAATGTTGCTGAATACAACTCACCATTTATGGATCCTGAAACACTGAAATTAGTCATCATAGTATCAGCTACTGCTCCTGACCACATCAAGGTTAACTCAGTATAACCTTCTAAACAATCACCATTACAGTCTGCATTGGCATCTGCATATTCACATGAACCATCATCCATTTGAGCTGATGAATCATAATTACATGCGTCCATATCCATACACCCCATAATACATTCCGATCCCATAACAATAGACTCATTAGTACCTGTTAAAAATGGATCGTCTGACAAAGGAGAATAAATACTCCACTCTAAACCA
>NZWM01000042.1 GCA_002698365.1 Flavobacteriales bacterium
ATCAATATCAATCATTGATTTTTACTCACGATTCTATTGGATATACTCCAGTAGGTGTGCCTGAGGGGGATGAGCCAGTACGTTTTACTCAAATCATGTTTAATATTGATCCTTTTATTAAATATATAAACCCAAGCAACAATACTCAACATACATATAAAGCAAGATTTTTTAGAGATGATTATGAACCATATGATGAGGAGCAAGGTTATTCAAATGTATTTTATCAAGAATATCAATTTCAAAAAACCTTTGACGTGAAAGAGATGAAAATTGTTTCAAATAGTGGATTAGTATCAAATTATATAAAAGGAAATTATGATTCAATTTATGGTGAGGGCGGACCATCCAATATCAAACAATTATTTAACTACAGTGCCTATTCTCAAATAGATGTAAAATATCGAAGATGGAATATATCACTAGGGTCAAGACTGGAGCATTTAATATTTGGGGAAGACCATTATATAATTCCTGTTATACGTAGTGGATTAAACTACCAGCTATTGGAAGGAACATATTTAAGGAGTTCATTTGGGCAAGGGTATCGATATCCAACAATTATGGAAATGTTTGTAAAAACTGATTTCCACCCGGTCTATGTATATGCAAATCCTGATTTAAATGCAGAAGCTGGATGGAGTGGGGAAATTGGAATTAAACAATTATTAAAAATAGGTGATTGGAAAGGAATGATAGATTTAGCTGGATTCATTATGCATTATGATGACATGATAGAGTTCACGTTTGGACAATGGGGTGAAATCAACTGGGATGACCCAATGAGTAATTTCCTTGGAATGGGCTTCAAGTGTGTAAATATAGGAGAAACTCGAATTACTGGATTTGAAATTTCTGCAATGGGTGAAGGAAAAATTGGGCCTATAGATATTTCTCTATTGGCCAGCTATACTAAAGTAAATCCAATCAGCTTAACTCCAGATAGTACATATTATGAATATGCTGCATACGACGGTACTCCTATTTATGTAAATTATACCAATGCTAGCTATTATACTGAAGGTAATATTTTAAAATACCGACATGAAAATATTTTAAAATTTGATATTAATCTTGAATTTGCAAATATTATGACTGGATTAAGCACCAGATATAATAGCTTAATGAAAAACATGGACTATGTGTTTGGAAGTGGATTATTTAATGCCGGCGGTGGATCAGATGGTGAAAGTACAGTGTTAGATCTTGGGATTCTTGAATCTAGAGAACGAATGTTAGACGGTGACTTAATACTAGACTGGAGGATTGGATACCACCTTAGTGAAAAACTTTCCTTATCATTTATTATTGATAATCTTTTAAATACTGAATATCAAACCAGGCCAGCTGATTTAGGTCCTCCCAGAACTTACACAATAAAACTAAGTGCAAAAATCTAATATGAAAATTATTGCTGTTATTCCTGCGAGATATAAATCCACAAGATTAACAAATAAACCATTAATTCAAATCCACAACAAACCATTAATTCAATTAACTTATGAAGCTGTAGTTAACACTAATCTATTTGACTCAATTTACATAACAACTGACGCAAAAAAAATACAAACAATTAGTGAAAGTTTTGGGGCAACATGTATTTTAACCTCAACTGAAAATCGTAATGGCACGGAACGATGTGTTGAGTTAATCCAAAAAATTGATGAAAGCGTCTCAGACAATGATATTATTATCAATATCCAGTGCGATGAACCTTTTATTCAAAAGAGACATATAAAAAAGCTAATAAATTTATTTAAAGATGATGTAATAGGCACATTAATTACTCCATTAAAAACATCCGAAATCACAGATCAATCAATTGTCAAAACAATAGTAACCGGAGACCTAGAAGCTATTGACTTTGCAAGAACAAATAAAAATTGGCCGAAAACAAAAAAATTATTTAAACATATTGGTGTTTATGCATATACCAAAAAAGCACTCTTGAAATTAAAAAAACTAACCGTAACACAGCGAGAAATAACTGAATCATTAGAGCAATTAAGATGGTTAAAATACAAGTACATCATCAAGTGTGCTATAATTAATGAAAGTTTAATATCAATCAACACCAAAAATGACTTAAAAAAAGTATTGAAAAAAAATTAATAAGGGAATTTTATTGTTTATATTTAATGTACTTAGAATTACAAAATGAAGCAGTCTATACAAAAGCACGTTTTTGAACTATTAAAACACCATGATTGTGTCATTATCACAGGATTAGGTGGTTTTATACTGAACTATCGTCCTGCATATATCAATCAAATCACCAATAAAATACACCCTCCATCCAAAAATATTTCATTTAATAAAAACTTATCAAATAATGATGGTCTACTAGCCAACTATATAGCAAGCGTAGAAGATATGAGTTATGATGAAGCTTGCTTGGAAATAATGAAATTTAGTCGAAAAGCTAAGTTGAAACTAGAAAAAGGAGAAACTATATTATTTGAAAACATCGGTGAACTGAATCAAAACACATCTAAACATATTGAATTTACAATTAATACATTATTTAATTTCAACACTCATTCGTATGGTCTTGCAAGCTTCCAAATAGGAGAAATAAAGACACCTAATACAGTGAAAAAATTTATTTCAGCAGCAGCAGTTATAATTGTATTATTATCTATATCAATATTCTCTTTACTACAAAGTTCAACGGATAATATGCTGGTATTTAATCTAAGCCCCATTAATAACAACCACTATACCCCTAGGGAGGCGCCAATTACACAAGACAGTTTAGGAAAAGAAACCCCTGGTATATATAATGTATATGTGTCACAAGTTGACTTTGATTTATATAAAATTAATGGTACTAATTATCATATCGCCACTAAAAAGTGTTTTAAATTAGGATTTGGACGAGATGTACAAATTAAAATTTGGAGAGATCAAAAAGATAGAATTCAAAGACAAGTCTGTTTTCTGAACGTTTCAGAAACAGAATATGATGATTGTTATAAGATTACTAACGTGTATAATGAAATGACATCACAAGGAGAAAAAATAATGGTTTTGACCAAAAGAGGAAAAATGAAAGAAGCAATTCTAGTATTAGAAGAAACATATATTGATCCTTATGTAATTGCAAACAGTAGTCCCCAAGATAATATCACACTTCACCAACAAACAGAAGATACTCTTTCTATAAAAAATATTGGAAATCGATTTATGGACGCTATTCAAACATTAGGAACCAACGAGGTAAACAAAGAACATAAAAAACCGGAAAGTAAAATTATCACGTCTAATAACAGAAATACCCCTAAAAAAGAAGTGTACATAATTGTGGGTAGTTTTTCTAATCAAAAAAATGCCAAAGCCCTATCTAAGCAACTTTATAATCGTGGATTTAAAAACGCTAAAATAATAGGAAAAAATGAGAGTGGGTTAATTCGTGTCGCTGCAGACAGTTTTTATACTGAAGAAGAGGCACATTTAGTACTAGAAAACATCAAAAACCAATTATCTAGTGCCTGGGTATTAAATAAAAACAAACCCTAATCAAACAACATACATGGGAACATTCAAAGATGAAAACCATAAGTTGTATAAGGCAGATGGTATTGAAAGAACTCCTGGGCAACGAAAAGGCTTTCTTTTAGCAATAATATCAATTCTTATATTTGCTCTTATAACAGGACTCAATTGGAATTTCTACGTTCTAGATATGATATGTATTATAGGTGTAATACTGGGATTTTCTAGATGGCTTAATTTTATTACAGAAATATTTCCCGATACTATTAAGGAGGATTAAAAAGGTCAAATATTCTGAATGGTTCTTACAATTTTCTTAGGAGTAATTTTTTTCACACAGCCTTTAGAAGTGAATTTACAAAATTGACCATGTTTTGAACAAGGGCGGCTTAATGGATTAAATACTATTTGAACCGAATCTTCATGAGCCATATAAGGTGCAAATCCTAGCGATGGCTTAGTACAACCCCAAAAAGATATTATTCTTTTTTTAAAAGATGCTGCAATATGCATGAGACCTGTATCATTAGTTAGCACCAAATAACTTTTTTTTATTAAATAAGCCGACTCATCCAAAGAGAGATATCCACAAAAATTAGAAATCAATCTATTTGAAGATTCTTTAATAATTTGAGAACCAATCTCCTTTTCGCCATCACCACCTAATAAAACAATCGGAATTGATAAATTATTACAAACTTCAACAATTTGTTGTTTTGATAAAGTTTTTTGCTCATATGTACCGCCAATAGACCACGCAATGAATTTTTTTTGAACATCAAAATCTATATTAATATTTGGCCCAATAAAATATTCCAAACCTTTATCATCATTGATAACATTCATATTATTCACAGCTGTAAAATACCTATCTACGACATGATCTTTTAAGTAGTTCACCCCAAAATTGATATATAAAAATTTTTGCCAATTTCGTTTACATACCGTAAATGCCATGATTCCCAAATTCCACTTTAATCTAAAAGAACGGATGTTGTTTTGTAAATCTATTATCAAATCATAGTCTTGGGATTTCAATTCTTTTAAAGTTAATCTCAAGGTGTGAAAAAAAAACAACTTATCTATATAAGGATTCGATTCTAAAATAATAGAGTACTTTTTTTTTGTTAAAAAATGTAACTCTACATCTGTTTGCAACTTAATACATCTAAGTATTGGAGAAGTTAAAACAATATCTCCAATAGAACTAAATCTTATAATTAGTATTTTTTTCATAATTAAAAATAAAACATAAAAAGGATACTAAGGAAATAAAAAAATCATAATTTTAATATTCAATGTTTACTGATTCGCACATCCATCTTTATTTAGAACAATTTGATAGTGATTTAGATTCTCTTATTCAAGAAGCTTTAAGTCATAAAATAAATCGATTTCTACTACCCAATATTGATAACGAAACTCTACCAAAACTATTATCTACTTGTAATAAATATCCAGATTTATTGTTTCCTATGATTGGGTTACATCCATGCAGTGTAACCAAAAACTACCTTGATGATTTAGAGATACTTTATAAGTATATCAAAAGTAATAATTTTATTGCCATTGGTGAGGTTGGCATGGATTTGTACTGGGAAAAAAAATTTATCAAAGAGCAAAGAGAAGCATTTCAAATACAGATACATTTAGCAAACAAACATAAATTGCCCATCATTATACACTGTCGAAATGCTTTTCATGAAATTTATTCAATACTGAAAAAAGAAAAAAATCCAGAAACTACTGGTATTTTTCATTGTTTTTCAGGGAGCTATGAAGAGGCGAAAAAAATTATTGATTTAGGTTTTTATTTAGGAATTGGTGGGATATTAACATTTAAAAACTCGGATTTAATAGATGTTATAAAAAAAGTAGACTTGAAGCATATTGTTTTAGAAACAGATGCTCCATATCTTGCACCACACCCAATGAGAGGCAAAAGAAATGAGCCAAAATTTTTATCTATAATTGCTGAAAAAATTACTCACATCAAAAATATAACGGCTGAACAACTGTCCGTATCTACAAATAAAAATATTGATAATATTTTTTTTAATAAATCATAAAATCTACATATTCATACTTAAACTGCTGAATAATCTTTGCAAGATATGGGTTGAATTTTGTTTTTTTTTGTAATTTCGAATCGAACTGTGTGTTTGTTTAGAAAAAGGAGAGGTGGCCGAGTGGCTTAAGGCGCACGCTTGGAAAGCGTGTATATGGACAACATATCAGGGGTTCGAATCCCTTTCTCTCCGCCGTTGTAGCAATAAAACAAATGCGAAAAAATAACTTTAAAAACTAAAAAAATGACTGCTAGATTTTTAATATTACTATCATTCTTCTTCATCAGCTTTCAAATTAGCTACGCACAAATAGAAGATGCAAGTGACACAATAAGCACAGAAAACTCTGACACAATAGATGTAGAGGATTCTTCTAATATGGTTGATGCATCTAACACAGAGGAATTAGAAACTACAAATATGAATAGTGCGGAAGATGACTCCGAAAAACCTAAAAATTTTCACCAAATTTTAAAAACTAAATTTATAGAAGGAGGTGCTGGATTTATGGGGATTGTATTACTAACATTAATTTTAGGATTAGCATTATGTATTGAACGTATTCTCTACTTGCATGCCGCTGGTGCGACTAATAATGAAGAGTTATTGCAATCAATCCAAGCTGCTCTAAAAAATGGCGGTGTTGACAAAGCAAAAGAAATATGTAGAAATTCTAGTGGTCCTGTTGCAAGTATTTTTTATCAAGGATTAGAAAGATCAGAAAAAGGAATTGATGCAGTAGAAAAATCTATTATTGCATATGGGTCTGTACAAATGGGGCTTCTGGAAAGAGGAACAACCTGGATTTCCTTATTTATTGCATTAGCACCAATGCTTGGTTTCATGGGAACCGTGATTGGTATGATTGGTGCATTTGATGCCATTGAAGCTGCTGGAGACATCTCTCCATCATTAGTAGCTGGAGGTATTAAAGTTGCACTACTTACAACTGTGTTTGGACTAATTGTAGCAATAATCTTGCAAATCTTTTATAATTACATTATATCAAAAATTGATGATATAGTAAATAAAATGGAAGATGCATCAATTGCTTTAGTAGATATGCTATCTAATAAATAATTTATAGAAATAAGCTATGACAGATATTGGACTAATTTTAACTTATGTATTGATTATTGTTGCTGCAAGCGCATGTTGCATTTCTCCACTTTTAAAAATGAAAAATAATCCTGGAGAAATGAAAAAAATGATAATCCCAATTATTGGAATGATTCTTATTTTAGGATTATCTATTTTGATAGCATCTAGCGAAGTACTTCCAAATTACACGAATAGTCAAGGTGTTTTAATTTCTAACACCTCATCTAAAATAATTGGGGGGTGCTTAATTACATTCTATGTATTATCAATAATTGCATGTAGTTCTATTTTATACAGTGAATTTTTATATAAATTCTTTAAAAATGGCAAGAAATAAGAGATCCACTCCAGAAATTAATGCAGGCTCTATGGCCGACATTGCATTTCTTTTACTAATATTCTTTTTAGTAACTACTACTATGGATGTAGATACTGGTATTGCTAGGAAACTACCTGTTTTAGACGACACACAACAACCAGAAGACATGCAGGGAAATGCTAGAAATATTTATGAAGTATATGTCAACAAAACCGACAAACTACTTGTAGAAGATGAAGAAATGGATATTGAAGATTTAAGAAATGGAGCAAAAGAATTTTTAAATAACCATGGGAAAAATCCGGCTTTATCAGATAGTCCTGATAAAGCTATTATTTCATTAGTTAACAGTAGAGGAACTTCATATGAAATGTATATTGCAGTACAAAACGAATTAACAGCGGCATATAATGAATTAAGGGATGATGAAGCTATAAGAAAATATAGTTTAAATTATACTGAGCTACCAAAAGATAAGCAGAAAGAGATTAGGAAAATGTATCCCATGAAAATATCAGAAGCTCCACCTGGGGAATTTTAATGTAATTAAGAAAAATGTCAAAGTTTAAAAAAAATAAGCAAGAAGGAACTCCTCCTATTTCCACAGCATCTTTACCAGATATTGTATTTATGTTATTATTCTTTTTTATGGTTACGACCGTAATGAGAGAAACTGAAATGCTAGTTGACAATATCCTACCGCAAGCGACAGAAGTGAAAAAACTAGAAAGAAAATCATTAGTTTCATATATCTATATTGGATCCCCAAGAGGAATTAATAGAAAAAAACAATACGGTACAAAAGCAAAAATTCAACTTAATGACGCATATGCTAGAGTAGAAGATATTCAATCTTTTATTGTGGCAGAACGGGAAAGTCGAGCTGAAGAAGAAATTCCGCTACTAACAACATCTATAAAAGCTGATGTAGATGTGAAAATGGGTATTGTTTCCGATATTAAACAAGAACTTCGAAAAGCACAATCCTATAAAATCAACTACTCTACCAGAAAAGAGAACAAATAAATCAATCACGCTAAATCATCATGATTAAAATTGGCAAATTGGAACTTGGAGAGTTTCCATTATTACTAGCCCCTATGGAGGATGTAAGTGATCCTCCTTTTAGAAAACTATGTAAAGAAGGTGGTGCCGATGTTATGTTCACTGAATTTATATCATCTGAAGGATTAATTAGGAATGCAACAAAAAGCGTTCAAAAATTGGATATTTTTGAGTTTGAAAGACCTATTGGAATTCAAATTTTTGGAAACAACATATCATCAATGAAAGAGGCTACTGAAATTGCTAGTAGTGTTCAACCTGATATAATAGATATCAACTATGGCTGTCCTGTAAAGAAAGTAACATGTAAAGGAGGAGGAGCTGCAATTTTACAAGATATTCCAAAAATGGTTAAAATGACTGCCGAAATTGTAAAGTCAACAAACTTACCAGTTACTGTAAAAACACGTTTAGGATGGGATGATAACACAAAATATATTGTCGAGGTAGCAGAAAAATTACAGGATGTTGGCATTCAGGCTATTTCAATTCATGGAAGAACAAGAAAACAAATGTATAAAGGAGAAGCTAATTGGGATTTAATCAGAGAAGTTAAAGAAAATCCCAGAATGAATATACCTGTATTTGGCAATGGAGATGTTGATTCTCCAGAAACAGCAAAACTAAAAAAAGAAAAATATAATGTTGATGGGATAATGATCGGAAGAGGTGCAATTGGAAATCCTTGGATTTTTAAAAAAATAAAAGAATATTTAAATTCTGGCAAGATAATTAATGAACCTACAATTACTGAAAAAATAGAAATGATTTTAATGCATTTAGACCTATCTATAAAATGGAAAGGAGAAAAACTTGGTGTACTAGAAATGAGAAGGCATTATTCTAATTATCTAAGAAATTTACCTGAAATCAAAAAATATCGATCTGATTTAGTTGGAATGATGGAACAGGAAAAAATAATTGAGAAGTTACAGGAAATAAAAACAAAATATCAAAATTATTAAATAGGAAAAAAACGCTTCTGTCTTGACACAAAATAGGATGTTACAAAACCCAAAAAGAAAACAATAATTTGTATTAAGATAATATCTGTGAAATTAATTTTAATTGGATAAGACTCAATGAAAAAACCTCCTTCTGATCCTAATTTAATCCATCCAAATTTATATTGTAAAAAACATAGTAGAAAACCTACAAAACTACCCAATAGAACACCAGTCATGGTAACAATAACACCAACATATAAAAAAATATTCTGAATCCTTTGTAAAGAAAATCCCAATGAGGATAATACTTGAATATCATTTTGTTTTTCCATTAACAAAACAACAAGAGTGCCAAACAAACTAAACATTGAAATCAGCAAAATAAAAATAAAAATAATATATACAACAAGTTTTTCTGTTCTAATCATTTTATTCACAAATGGTCTTTGTTCTATTCTATTTTTAACAACAAATTTATCGCCCAGTGCAACAATTAATTGATGTTTAATATTTTTTTGATCATGTTTATCAATACTAATATCTAACGCAGAACAATATCTTGATAAACCAACAAAATCCCTAAGAGTATTTATATCTAAAATAATAGATGAATTATCGATTTCTACCTGAGAACTAAATACACCTGTAGCATAGAACGATTTAGTTTTTATAAAATTATTTGCATTTAATATATTTTTTTCGTTAG